>NZ_JBNDHT010000066.1:0-35329 GCF_056755115.1 Rhizobium sp. SVR5-2C
GGTGCTGGATCGTCGCTTCGGTTAGCTTTCCGGCCTCGACCTGGATATCGGCACGAATGACAGCGTTGACGGCTCCGTATTCGGAAACGATATGATACGTGCCGGCATTCAGCCGTACCATGGTGTTCGGCGCCACATCTGCCATCACCAGTCCGCGTTCGCCGTCTTCGCGCACTTCCGAAGAGTAGATCGAGAAGCGCAGCTGGTCGGGGCGGATGCGAACATCGGACCCGGACACGGCGTTGAGCACCAGACCGCCCGCATCGAGCACCATCACCTGCTTGTCGAGCTTGCCGTCCTCGGGAATATTCACCTTGCGGGTCACGCCGGCGCGGCCGAAGGAGACATTGATCAGATAGTCGCCCGGGGCCAGCTGGAAAGCAGCCGACCCGCCACGGGCGCTTGCCACCAGCGGCAGCTTGCCGTCGGCACCCGCGACAGGACTGAACACATACCAGGAGAGTCCGTCTCGCACCGGCTCGCCGCTTTCCGTCAGCTTGGCTTCGATCTCAACCTCGCGCAGCGTCGCATTCTGCTGCGTGCTGCCCGGCGCAATGAAAGCGTTGAGCTTCGGCATCTTCGTGGTCGTGTCGAGCTGCTTGAATCCCTTGAACGCGTTCTGGGCGCTTGCGCTAAAGGGCAACAACGCAGTCAGAACAAGCACGAACGCCATACGCGCAAAAGGCAAAATGCCGGGCATGTGTTTCCTGAACAGATTGACTTCTAAAACTACAGAGGCCACTTCAAAACGAACCCAGTGGCAAATTCAAGACCCACCCATCCCGCTGCCGTGAAAATGAAAGTTTCTCCCGCATGAAATCCGATATCAAGCTGATTGATTACCTCGCCGTGCGCCGATCGATCCCTGCCTTCCAGATGTGCGAGCCCGGGCCTGCAAAGGCGGAAATAGAGGAAATCCTTCGTCTGGCATCGCGCGTCCCCGATCACGGGAAGCTCGCGCCCTGGCGTTTCATCGTCTATCGCGGAGAAGAGCGTGAACGAATCAGCGAAGAACTCTTGAAGCTAGCGCTCGAGGCCAAGCCTGATCTCTCGGAGGAAATGATCCAGGTCGAACGCACGCGCCTTACCCGAGCGCCGGTTGTCGTTGCCGTGGTCAGCAAGGCGGGTCCGCACTTCAAGATCCCGGAATGGGAGCAGCTCATGTCGGCGGGCGCCGTGTGCCTCAACATCATCTTTTCGGCGAATGCCCATGGCTGGGTCGCCAACTGGTTGACCGAATGGTTTGCCTATGACGAGCGCGCCTATCCGGTTCTCGGCGTTCAGCCGGGCGAAAAAGTCGCCGGCTTCATCCATATCGGTTCGACAAATTTCCCGGTGGTCGAGCGGCCGCGTCCGTCACTCTCCGAAACCGTCACCTGGGTCGGCGGAGAGGGCTGATGTTCTATACGACGGATAGCAACAAGCACGGTCTCTCCCACGATCCCTTCAAGGCGATCGTGGCGCCGCGCCCGATCGGCTGGATCGGCAGCAAGGGGGCGGACGGATCGATCAATCTCGGTCCCTACTCCTTCTTCAATGCCGTCTCCGACCATCCGAAGATCGTCATGTTCTCATCGAGCGGCCGCAAGCACAGCCAGAGGAATGCCGGCGAGACGGGCGTCTTCACCTGCAATTTCGTCAGCCGCAACCTCGTCGAGAAGATGAACCTTTCTTCCGCCGCGGTTCCCTATGGCACCGACGAATTCGCGCTCGCCGGGGTGACCGCCGTTCCGGGCAAACTTGTCGACGCGCCCTATGTGGGCGAGGCCTTCGCCGTGCTCGAATGCAAGGTGACGGAGATCATCGTGCCGAAATCGCTATCCGGTGAGCAGACGGAAAACGTCATGGTCTTCGGCGAGGTCGTCGGCATCCACATCGACGAAGCGATCGTCAGCAATGGCCGGCTCGACATGTCGCTGGCAAGGCCGACGGCCCGGATGGGCTACATGGACTACAGCGAGGCGAGCGAGGTCTTTGAGATGTTCCGTCCGAAGGTCGAGACGGTGGCCGCCAAAGCCTGATAAACATGGTGAACCAATCTTAAACCATTTGCCGATAGTGTTACCCGAACGTTAGGGGCGCGAAGGAATCGCGCCGCAGGTTGGGGCGTAAATTGATCGTAGAGGCTTTCCTTCGCTGGGTTGAAACTGCCAAGGCAGGGGACAGAGCTCGCGCCGCGAACGCATTGGGGCGTGCCTATCTGCAGTCCGAAATGCTTCCGGAGGAGCGCAAAGCCGCGGAAATGGCGATGACCTTCCTGCTTGACGATCCTTCGCCGCGCGTTCGTCTTGCGCTGGCCGAGGCGATCGCTTGGTCGCAAGAAGCGCCGCGCGCCATCATTCTGGCGCTTGCCGAAGACCAGCCGGAAATCGCGTGCCACGCCCTGACCTGCTCTCCAGTGCTCTCGGACACGGACCTTGTCGATCTTGCCGCCCGCGGCAGCAGCGTTGTCCGCATCCTGATCGCGGCGCGGCCGTCGATTTCCCGAGCTGTTTCAGCCGCTCTTGCGGAAGTCGGCGACGAAGAAGAGGTCCTGTGCCTTCTTGAGAACGAGGGCGCGGCGATCGCCCCGCAATCGCTGAAGCGGATCGCCGAGCGGCTCGGCGACTGCTGCGACACACGCAATCTGCTGCTCGACCGCACCGATCTCCCGGCTGATGCCCGGCAGTTACTGACGCAGCATGTCAGCAACGCATTGGTGGCTTTTCCTCTGGCACAGGCCGCCGTCGGGATCGCTCGTCTGCAGCGCATCAGCCGCGAGGCGGCCCAGTCCGCTACGGTCTCCCTTGCTGGCGAGATCCAGGCGCACGAAATTGCCGATCTCGTCGAGCATTTGCGCCTTGCCGGCAATCTAACGCCGTCCTTCCTCATGCATGCGCTTTGTTCCGGCAAGGTGGATTTCTTCGCGAACGCCATCGTCAATCTGACCGGCTGCACCGAAAACCGCGTGCGTTCGATCCTCGCGACGGGACGCAGCCATGCGGTGCGTGCGCTGTACGAGAAGGCTGGCCTCAGCAGCGAAATCAGCACGGTCTTTGTGGAGGCGACTCTCCACTGGCGCGAAGCCTCCAGAAAAACCTCTGGAACCAGGCTCTTCAATGTCTGCGGCAGCCTGCTCGAACGATTCCGCCATGTCGGCGGTGCCCATGGTGCGGTCGGTGAACTCCTTGATATGGTCGAGAGGCTTCATATTGCCGAGCAGCGTCAATCGGCGCGGGACTACGCGTCCATGACTGCACTCGAAGCTGCCTAGAGTGCCTGAGAAAAGCCATGTCCGTCACCATTGCTGTTGAATCGCCACGTCAGCCGGAAATCGTCCGCTTGCTGGAGCTTTCCGATGCTTATGCGGCCTCCCTCTATCCGGCTGAGAGCAACCATCTCGTCGATCTCTCGACCTTGGAAACGCCGTCCGCCAGCTTCTTCGTTGCTCGGAATGCCGGGGTGATCGTCGGCTGCGCGGCACTCGTGGAGGCAGGCGATGGCACGGCGGAGATCAAGCGCATGTTCGTCGACCCGGCGGCGCGAGGGCTGAAGATCGCAAGCCGCCTGATGGATGAGCTTGAGAGATGCGCGAAGTCACGCGACCTTGACGCGATCCGTCTGGAAACCGGCATCTATCAGCCGGAGGCGATCGGGCTTTACCGCAAGTACGGCTACGTCGACATCGAGCCTTTCGCTTCGTACCTGCCGGATCCGCTGAGCCTTTTCATGGAGAAGCGGTTGAAATGATCAGCCTTCGGCAGCGCGCTGCGCCGGCGGCGCCTGCTCGTCGATCATGACTTCCGGACCAAGCCCCGTCTGATCGCTTGCTGTGACTTCATGCATCCATTCGCGCCAGATCGCGACGAGCAGAGCCATCAGCACCGGGCCGATGAAGAGACCGAGAAAGCCCATGGTCTTTACGCCGCCGACGAGGCCGAAGAAGGTCGGCAGGAAGGGAAGCTTGATCGGGCCGCCGACAAGTTTCGGACGCAGAGTCTTATCGACGATGAAGAGTTCGACCGTACCCCAGACGAAGAGCGCGATGCCGGCAAAATGTGATCCGCTGGCCAGGAGGTACACCGAAACCAACGTGAACGAGAGCGGCGCGCCGCCGGGTATCAGAGCCATAAGGCCCGTTATAACGCCAAGCGTGACCGGCGAGGGTACGCCTGCGATCCAGTAGGCGACCCCGAGCACGATGCCTTCCCCGATTGCAATCACCGTCATGCCCATGACGGTTGAGCTGATCGTTGCCGGAACGACCCGCGAAAAGCGCTCCCAGCGATTGGGCAGGATGCGCTCGCCGAGCATGTCGATCTGCCGCGAGAAGGACGATCCGTCGCGATAGACAAAGAAGAGCGCGATCAGCATGAAAAGCAGCGTCAGGAGCAGATGGAACGACGCACCGCCGGCGGCGAGAACCGCACGATAGATATTGCCGAGATGGGCACCGCTGATGACCTGAACGAGTTCGCCGAGCGACCCGGGGCTACCAACGTATTTCGTCCAGAGTTCATCGAGGTAAGGCCCTGCAAACGGCAGCGCAAGGATCCATTGCGGCGTAGACGCGCCCTGCCGGTTGGTCTGAACGACCCAGGCAAACCATTCACGCACTTCGCCTGTGGTGTAGGTAACCGCAAGCCCGATCGGGATGACCAGAAAGGTGATGATCAGAAGGATCGCGATCGTGGCGGCGATCGTTGTGTTGCCGCCGACGCGGCCGAGAAGCTTGCGATAAAGCGGCCAACTCGCAAAGCCGATGACGAGTGCTGCCAGAACTGGAATAACAAAGCCATGGAAGAAATAGACGCCCGCAGCAACGATGAGGATCAAAAGCCAGCGAGCGGCCGAAATCGACGGGATCAGCGGCGTGCGCGTGGGCGCAGACGGGCCAAGCCACCGCGTTTCGCCTGGCAGTCTCTTGTTGTTCGAAAGGCTCACGTCGTTTTTATTTCCTTCTTGTTCTCATGGATATGCGCTCTACGGCGCCCGGACGCAAGCATATCGATCATTTAAGTCGGAGCTTTTGCGATCACTGACGCAGCCCGCAGCTTCAGGGTGCCGCATATCTCAATCCTCTGTACGAAATGTGACGAAGTTTTCTTTCAGAGTCTTGATGACCGGCGAAAATAGTACAGGTTGGATCAACGGCATCGAAAGCTATGGTTGGGGACTATGACGTTATTTTCAGCGGAAGTTTCATGGCAGCGCGGTGAGGGCAGCTTTACGGACGGCAAATACAGCCGCGGCCATACATGGAATTTCGACGGAGGCCTTTCGGTACCTGCCTCGGCATCTCCGCACAACGTGCCGCTTCCGTACTCGGTCGCCGAGAATGTCGATCCCGAGGAAGCCTATGTAGCGGCGCTCTCCAGCTGCCACATGCTCTTCTACCTTTGGCTTGCATCGAAGAAGGGCATTGCTATCGACAGCTATGTCGATAACGCGACGGGCATCATGGAGAAGGTCGACGGAAAAATGCTTGTCAGCCACGTCGAGCTGAAGCCGAGCGTTGTCTATTCAGGCGAGGCGCCGAGCCGTGAAACCGAGGAGAAGCTCCATCACGAAGCCCACGAACTCTGCTTCCTCGCTAATTCCGTCAAGACGAAGATAGACGTTCGCCTCGGCTAGCGGCGCCATCTCTCCGTTACGATTGCGGACGGTGCAATAGTTTGAAGGCGTAGAACTGCGTCTTTTGCCCGGTCGAGAAATTGTTGTCGGAACCGAGGATCAGGACGTCGCTGCCGTCCTTCGCCCTGCCTATCGCCATCGACTCGATGTTATCCGGCACCAGGCCGGCGGCGCGCAGATCGAGCACCTGGCTCTTGCGGACGGGAACGATGCGCTGATCGGTCCTGGCGAGAGAAGCGATGGCCGAGACGTCGGTGGCGCCGTCGAGGTCCAGCATGAAGATCTTAACGTTGTTGCCGAAGCCTTGGGCGTAGCTGCGCTCGACGGCGAGCAGGCGGTGGTCGTCGAGTGCGACGATCTCCGCCATGCCGTTGTCGTTGCCGCCAATGGGCTTTGTGGCAGCCTGCGGGATCGGCGAGATTGGATAGACATACTGCGCCTTCGGTTCGCCAGTCGCCCCGTCATAGCGGATAATGCGCGACAGGCTGCCGTTGACGAGCGAGGCCGCCGGACCGTCCTGGTAGAGCGCAGCTTCGACGCCGACGAACACATCACCGTCGGGTGCGACCGCAAGATCCTCGAAGGCGAGATTGTCGCGGATGCCGGTCGATTTGTCGGCCGTCGGCGCGAAGCCTTCCGGCAGCTTGAATTCGCGCACAAAAGCACCGTCCGGCGAGGCGACGCGGACGAAGGGGGCGATCAGCGCCTTGCCGTCGCCTTCGCTACCCCAATAGACGCCGTCCCGGCCGAGGCGGATCGATTCCGGGTCAACGGTGCGGGCGGCGAAGGGTTCACCGTTCTTGTCCTGCAGCGTCACCTGCTTGACGACGGAAACGCCCTTGAGGCCGGAGCCGTCAACATCGACGTCGAGCTCATAGAAGCGAGCTGGGCCTTTTTCGGAGCGGTCGTCGCTGATGGCGATGTAATGGCCGGTCGCCGGGTCGAAGTCGAGACCGGAAATGCCGCCGAATTCGACGCCGTTTTCCATGTGACCGGTCGGGATGACGAATTCACCGAGATAAGAAAAGGAGATCCCGGCCGCGCAATCGCCGAACGGGCAAGGCGTCTCGAAGGTTGCGCCGATCGTGGTGGCGTGGAGGCTGGCGGCGCTGGACAGGAGAGCAACAGCGATAGTCGCGAGAAAACGCTTGGTCATGGCGAACATCCGGCTGGCGAGGAGGTTGATGAGCAGAACAGGCCGACGGGATCCCCTTTAAAGGATCGGCCCCGCCAGTCGCGTCGCTTGTCATGCACCGGTTGTTTGACGGAGTTGTTACGATTCTTCGTCAATTTCGTGAAATAGCGAAGCTCAGATATCGAGGTTTTCGGCAAAGGCGGCACGGTCCTGAATGAAGCGGAAGCGCGCGTCAGGCTTCGTGCCCATAAGGTCGTCCACGGCGGCACGGGTTCCCTCGAAATCGACCTCGTCGATCAGCACCCGCAGCAGCGTTCGCTTGCTCGGGTCCATCGTGGTTTCCTTGAGCTGCGCGGGTAGCATTTCACCAAGGCCCTTGAACCGGCTGATTTCGATCTTTCCCTTGCCCTTGAATTGCGTTTCCATCAGTTCCTGCCGATGGGCGTCGTCGCGTGCGTAGGCTGATTTGGCGCCTTGGGTGATCTTGTAGAGCGGCGGTACAGCGAGGAAGAGGTGACCGCCGCGGATCAGTTCCGGCATCTCCTGATAGAAGAAAGTGATCAGCAATGACGCGATGTGGGCCCCGTCTACGTCGGCATCGGTCATCACGATGATGCGCTCGTAGCGCAGGTCCTCATCGCGATACTTGGAGCGAGTGCCGCAGCCGAGCGCCTGAACGAGATCCGCAAGCTGCTGGTTGGCGCCTAACTTTTCGCGGCCGGCGCTCGCAACGTTCAGGATCTTGCCGCGCAACGGCAGGATTGCCTGATTGGCGCGGTTGCGCGCCTGCTTGGCGGAGCCACCTGCCGAGTCACCTTCGACGATGAAGAGTTCGGCGCCCTGGGCCGTGTTCTGCGCGCAATCGGCCAGTTTGCCCGGAAGGCGCAGTTTGCGCACGGCGGTCTTGCGGGTGACTTCCTTTTCCTTGCGGCGGCGGAGACGCTCCTCGGCGCGTTCGATCACCCAGTCGAGCAGCTTTGCAGCCTCGTTGGGATTGTCCGCCAGATAATGGTCGAAGGGATCGCGAAGCGCGTTTTCGACTATGCGCTGTGCCTCGACGGTCGCCAGCCTGTCCTTGGTCTGGCCGACGAATTCCGGTTCGCGGATGAACACCGACAACATGCCGACCGCCGAAATCATCACGTCGTCGGTGGTGATCTGCGCTGCGCGTTTGTTCTGCGTCAGATCGGCGTATGCTTTCAGCCCCTTGGTCAGAGCGATGCGCAGACCCGCCTCATGCGTGCCGCCCTCGGGCGTCGGAATGGTGTTGCAATAGGAGTGGATCTGCTGGTCGCCACCATACCAGGTGATCGCCCATTCGAGCGAACCGTGGCCGCTCGCCTTTTCGCTCTTGCCGGCGAAGATTTCGCGGGTGACGGTAAATTCCTTGCCCATCGTCGCCTGCAGGTAGTCCTTCAGCCCGCCGGGGAAGTGGAAGACGGCCTTGTCCGGAATTTCGGAACCCTGCGGAAGCACGCCTTCATCGCAGCTCCAGCGGATCTCCACGCCCCCGAAGAGATAGGCCTTGGAGCGCGCCATACGGAAGACACGCGCCGCCTCGAACTTCGCGTGCTCGCCGAAGATCTGCGGATCGGGGTGGAACCGCACGCGCGTCCCGCGGCGGTTGTGCACGTCGCCAAGCTCTTCGAGACCGCCCTGCGGCAAGCCGCGGGAGAAGCGCTGTCGGTAAAGCTTGCGGTTACGCGCGACTTCGACTTCGAGATAGTCAGAGAGCGCGTTGACCACTGAAACGCCGACGCCGTGCAGACCGCCCGAGGTTTCATAAGCCTTTCCGTCGAACTTTCCGCCCGCATGCAGCTTCGTCATGATCACTTCGAGCGTCGATTTGCCCGGGACCTGCGGGTGGTTTTCCACCGGAATGCCGCGGCCGTTGTCCGAGACGGTTAGATAGCCGTGGACATCGAGATGCACCTCGATGAAGTTTGCGTGACCGGCGACCGCTTCGTCCATCGAGTTGTCGATGACTTCGGCAAACAGGTGATGCAGCGCCTTTTCGTCGGTGCCGCCGATATACATGCCGGGGCGCATGCGCACCGGTTCCAGACCTTCGAGAACGCGGATCGACGAGGCACCGTAGTCGTCACCATTCGAGGCTGCCGGGGCCGGACGCGCTGACGCAGCCGGGGGCGCGGCGGGCGCTCGCGCCGGCTTTGGTGCCTCCTCCTGCTTGGGTGCGAGAGGCATTTCGGAAAAGAGGTCGTTGCTGTCGTCCATGGAATTGTTCAGATCTTTATCCTGCCGGCCGGCGTGTCCGCTTGAGGCCAGACCCAAAATCACCGCATTTGATGTCACGTTTGCGAATCATGCAGATTCTGCCAGAAACCGCCTCGCTAAGCGATGCCGCTCGATCTGGCGGAATTCTTTGGAATTGGTTTGCGTTGCCAGACGCGGAATGGCAAGCGGCCCGAGGTGCAAGGAAACCACCCGCATGAGAATGTCCACAAGTCATTGCACGATTATTGCTGTAATTGCGGCCTTTTTCCTGTCCTGTGACATTCACAGCGCGGCAGCGGATGGCTTGCCGCCCTATAAGGACGAACTTTTCTCCAGGCAAAACGTGTTGCAGAGCGCCGACGACGGCGCCTTCGAAGTGATCGACTACGATGAGATGCGCGACATCAATGGTCGCGACCAGATCCCGCAAAGGCGCGTGCAGCGGAAATATGTGTCGCTCGGCGTACGCAAGGTACAGCAGGACGAAACCCTGTCTCTGGACGGCCTCCGGCTGGATGTCACCAGGGTGGGACCGGCAGACGGAGCGGCCTTCACGGTGATCTTCATCCACGGCCGCGACGGCGATCGCCGCCTCGGGGCCAACGACTATTCCTTCGGCGGCAACTTCAACCGGCTGAAGAACCTCGCGGCCGGCAATGGCGGGGTCTATTATTCGCCGACGGTACGGACCTTCGACAGCGACGGCGTCGCCAAGATCGCCGAACTCATCCGCTATGCTAGCGGGAAATCAGGTGGAAAGCCGGTGATCCTCGCCTGCGCGTCCATGGGCAGCCAAGTCTGCTGGGGGATCGGCCGCGATCCTGCGAGCGTCAAGCGGCTGAGGGGAATGGTGATCATGAGCGGCGTCGCCGACCCCGCTTTCACGAAAAGCGCCTTCTACAAAGCCAAGCTGCCGCTTTGGTTCGCGCACGGGAGCCGCGATCCGGTTTATGCGGCGGCCGACCAGCAAGCCCTCTTCGAAAAGCTCTACAAGTCGAAATACCCGGCCCGTTTTACGCTTTTCCAGAACGGGAACCACGGTACGCCAATCCGGATGATTGATTGGCGGCGGGTCTTGAACTGGATTCTCGCTTCCTAGGGTTTTTAAGCGCCGAATTTAATCATTTGCGCGGCAACTCGGCCGATTTACCTAGCGTGAACCGGAGATCGCTTTCCTTTCGGCTGCAGTTTTGCTAAGGCGCACCCATGAGGAAAAGCTTGGAAGGCCGGTATGACACCTGATGTGCGCCCGCTTGTGGCGGGAAACTGGAAAATGAACGGCACACGCGCCTCTCTCGATCAGATAAAGGCTATTGCGGAAGGCGTTAACAGGCCGCTTGCCAAGCGGGTGGAGGCGCTGATTTGCCCGCCCGCGACACTGCTGTATGTCGCGACCGCGCTCTGCACGGACAGCCCGCTTGCGATTGGGGCGCAGGATTGCCACCAGAACCCGGCAGGCGCACATACGGGCGATATATCCGCCGAAATGATTGCCGATTGCTTTGGAACCTATGTGATTGTCGGCCACTCCGAGCGCCGGACCGACCATGCAGAAACCGACCATCTCGTCCGCGCCAAGGCGGAAGCCGCCTTTGCTGCCGATCTGACCGCGATCATCTGCATCGGTGAGACAGCAGACGAGCGCAAGGCAGGGCAGACGCTCGACATCCTCAAGCGCCAACTCTCCGCCTCCGTTCCGGACAGTGCCACAGCCGAAAACACGGTCATTGCCTACGAGCCGGTCTGGGCGATCGGCACCGGTGTCACGCCGACGGTAGATGACGTCGAAAAGGCGCATGCCTTCATGCGGTCGGAGCTCACAGGCCGCTTCGGCGCCGAGGGCCGGAAGATCCGCATTCTCTATGGCGGCTCGGTGAAGCCCGGCAATGCCAGGGAACTGATGGGCATCGCCAATGTCGACGGCGCGTTGATTGGCGGAGCGAGCTTGAAAGCATCCGATTTCCTCGCCATCTACGGCGCATATGAAACGCTCCTCGCATAAATAAGCTTAGCATATTCCTGGCCGAAGGGCTTGGAATAGCCGATCAGCTCATGTAAAGAGCGCCAGATTTTTATTCGATGCTCGCCGAAGCGGGCAGGACTGGACCCATGCAGACAGTATTGATTGTCATCCACCTCATGATCGTGCTGGCGCTCGTCGGCGTCGTGCTCATCCAGCGCTCGGAAGGCGGCGGTCTCGGTATCGGCGGCGGTTCGGGATTCATGTCGGCGCGCGGTACGGCCAATGCGCTGACCCGCACGACCGCGATTCTGGCGGCGCTGTTCTTCCTGACGTCGCTCGGCCTTGGTATCCTGACGCGCTACCAGGGCAACCCGACCGACATCCTGAACCGCATTCCGGCAACGAGCGGGCAGGGCAACGGCATTCTCGATTCTCTCGGCGGCGGCACGCAGCAGCCGGCAAATCAGCCCGCTAGCACCGGCATTCCGAACGGCGGCGCTGCTGCTCCGGCACCGGCGGCGCCAGCAGCAACGGCTCCTGCGGCCAACGCTCCGGCGATGCAGACGGCCCCCGCTGCGCCTGCAACGCCCGCTGCTCCGGCTCAGCCGAGCGGCGTTCCGACCGGGCAGTAAGCCGGTCCACGAAATAAACCGCCGGCAGGCCCTCGGGTCTGCCGGTTTTCTTTTGTTCAGATTCCAAACTGGCACCAAAAATTCTGGAAAAGAATTTTTGGGCTGGTGGAATCGTTTTTGAAAAGGTATCCGGTGACTCCCATGGCGCGATACGTATTCATCACTGGCGGCGTGGTTTCTTCCCTCGGAAAAGGAATTGCGGCTGCGGCTCTCGGAGCGTTGTTGCAGGCCCGTGGTTATCGGGTCCGGCTTCGCAAACTCGACCCCTATCTGAACGTGGACCCGGGCACCATGAGCCCGACCCAGCACGGCGAAGTCTTCGTCACCGACGATGGCGCGGAAACCGATCTTGATCTCGGACACTATGAGCGCTTCACCGGGCGTTCGGCGACCAAGACCGACAACATCACCACCGGCCGCATCTACAAGAACATCATCGACAAGGAACGCCGCGGCGACTATCTCGGGGCAACCGTGCAGGTCATTCCGCACGTCACCAACGAGATCAAGGATTTCGTCACCGAGGGCAATGACGACTACGATTTCGTCATCTGCGAAATCGGCGGTACGGTCGGCGACATCGAGGCCATGCCTTTCATCGAGGCGATCCGTCAGCTCGGCAACGATCTGCCTCGCGGGACGGCGATCTACCTCCACCTGACGCTGATGCCTTACATTCCGGCCGCCGGCGAGCTGAAGACCAAGCCGACGCAGCACTCGGTCAAGGAACTGCAGGCGCTCGGTATTCACCCGGACATTCTTCTCGTCCGCGCCGATCGTGAAATTCCGGAAGCCGAGCGGCGCAAGCTCTCGCTCTTCTGCAACGTGCGCCCGTCCGCCGTCATCCAGGCGCTCGACGTCGCCAACATCTATGACGTGCCGATGGCCTACCACAAAGAGGGCCTCGACAGCGAAGTGCTCGCCGCGTTCGGCATCGAGCCGGCTCCCAAGCCGAGGCTCGACCAGTGGGAGGAGGTGTGCAACCGCATACGCACGCCCGAGGGTGAAGTCACCATCGCGATCGTCGGCAAGTACACGGGTCTCAAGGACGCCTACAAGTCGCTGATCGAAGCGCTGCATCACGGCGGCATCGCCAACCGCGTCAAGGTCAACCTCGAATGGATCGAGTCGGAAGTCTTCGAAAAGGAAGACCCTGCACCGTATCTCGAAAAGGTGCACGGCATTCTCGTACCCGGCGGCTTCGGCGAGCGCGGTTCGGAAGGCAAGATCCTGGCAGCCCGCTTCGCGCGTGAGCGCAAGGTGCCGTATTTCGGCATCTGCTTCGGCATGCAGATGGCGGTCATCGAGGCGGCACGCAATCTTGCCAACGTCGAGAACGCGTCTTCCACCGAGTTCGGCCCGACCAAGGAACCGGTCGTCGGATTGATGACAGAATGGATCAAGGGTAACGAGCTGCAGAAGCGAACGGCAGCGGGCGACCTCGGCGGCACCATGCGCCTCGGTGCCTACAAGGCATCGCTCAAGAAGGGTACGAAGATTTCCGAAATCTACGGCTCGACCGATATTTCGGAGCGCCATCGGCACCGCTACGAGGTCAACATCGACTATAAGGACCGGCTCGAGAACTGCGGGCTGACGTTCTCGGGGATGTCTCCGGACGGCGTATTGCCGGAGACGATCGAGTACGCCGATCATCCCTGGTTCATCGGCGTGCAGTACCACCCGGAACTGAAGTCCCGGCCGCTCGATCCGCATCCGCTCTTTGCAAGCTTCATCGAAGCCGCGACCGAACAGAGCCGCCTCGTTTGAGGTTTTCGATCCCCTCACCAGCAAGAGATTGCGGGTGAGAGGATTGCTTCGTTATGCAGCCTGCGGCAAGGGCCCGACGTAAACCGACTTCGGCCTGATCAACCGGCCCGTGAGCGCCTGTTCGCGCGCATGGGCGATCCAGCCTATGGTCCTGCCGATGGCAAAGACGCCAGTGAAGGCTTCGCGCGGGAAGCCGAGGGAATCGAGAAGCAGTGCTGTATAGAATTCGACGTTGACGTCCAGCGGGCGATCCGGTTTGCGTTCCTTCAGGATGGCGAGAGCTGCCTGTTCGACGGCCTCAGCCAGCGCGATCCGCTTCCGGTCGACCTGGCCGCTCGCGACCAGCGGCTTCAATGCGCTCTTCAGGGCGTCAGCGCGCGGGTCGCGCACGCGATAGATGCGGTGGCCAAATCCCATCAGCCTCTCGCCGCGGTCAAGAGCAGCTGACAGCCACATCTTCGCCCGGCTTTCAGTGTCGATCGCATCCAGCATGTCGAGAACCGGGCCCGGCGCGCCGCCATGCAGCGGCCCCTTGAGCGCACTGATCGCCGCAAGGACGGACGACGTGAGGCCGGCTCCAGTCGAGGCGATGACTCGCGAGGCGAAGGTCGAGGCGTTCAACCCATGATCGGAAATCGTCACCAGATAGGCGTCCAGAGCGGCCGTCTGCTCGGCACTCGGAAGTGTGCCGTTCATCATCCGCAGGATGTCGGCGGCTTGCGAGAGAGACGTATCCGGACGAACGGGCGCTTCCTTCCGCTGCATCCGCAGAACGGCAGGCAGAAACACGGCAGGGGCTGCCAGCAGTCTGAGTGCGGTTTGAAGATCGTCGCCGTCCGGTAGGCGCGCCATCATGGCTCGCATCGCATCGACCGGTGGCAATGCGAGGAGGCTAGCATCCGCAGCTGCGAGGTGTTCGAAGACCTCGCCACGCGCCGTTCCAAGCCGGGTTCTCAACTCTCCTGCGTCGAGTTCGATCAATCCGTCAAGCAGCAGCGCGGCGACGCTTTCATAGGTACCGCCGGCTACCAGGTCGTCGAGCGATACACCGCGAATGATCAACCGTCCGGCTGCGCCGTCGACGTCCGAGAGCAGGGTCTCGGCTGCAATGACATCTTCCAATCCGTTCTTCATGGCATTTCTCCTTTACGGAGAAGAAGATCAGTCCTAGGCTAATTGACGTCAATCTTGATGCAATTGATCAATGTGAGACGTCCGATGCCTTGGCTGACTTCAAAGGAGGCGTTGAACCGACTCGGCACCAAGCCGCAGACGCTTTATGCCAATGTCAGCCGCGGGCGCATTCGCGCAAAGCCCGATCCATCCGATCCGCGCCGCAGCCTCTATCACACCGGGGACGTGGCACGGCTTGCAAAGCGCAACGCTGGCCGCCGTAAAGTCGAGGCGGTCGCTGCAGAGGCTATCCAATGGGGCGATTCCGTCCTGCCGTCGTCAATCTCGACGGTCGCCAACGGACGCCTGTACTATCGCGGGATAGATGCCGCCAAGCTTTCCGAACATGCAACGCTTGAAGAAGCGGCCGGATTGCTTTGGGGCATCCATACGCCGATTGCCGTTGCGGCCGGTGGCGAAGGCGCCACGGGACCGTCCCTCGCCATAGCCCTGTTGGCTCTTGCCGCGCGGGTGCCGCAGGACCTGCCGAGCCTCGGGCGCTCGATTTCGGCTCTGGTTTCGGAGGCGCAGGATGTCATGACGACGGTCGGCTCCGCGCTCGCGCCGGGTCCATCGCATATCCCGCTTCACCAGCGTCTGGCCGAGAGCTGGAGCCGCCCCAACGCCGGAGACGCCATCCGCCGTGCCTTGGTGCTGCTTGCCGATCACGAGCTCAACGCGTCGACGTTTTCGGCTCGAGTCACAGCTTCCGCTGGCGCAACACTTTCCGCATCGGTGCTTTCCGGACTTGCAACGCTTACCGGCCCTCTGCACGGCGCAGCCTGGGAGGCTGTGGCTACGCTCGCTGACGCGGCGAGAAGCACTGGCGCCACGGAGGCGATCCGCCGCGCGCTAGGGCAAGGCAACCGGCTGCCAGCCTTCGGTCATCCGCTCTATCCGGACGGCGACATCCGCGCCGAAGCATTGCTTGCACATGTCACGCCACCAGAGATCTTTCTGGAAATCCAGACCGTCGGCGAGGCGATAATCGGCGAGCGAATCAATATCGATTTTGCGCTCACGGCGATGGCCGTTCGCTTCGATCTTCCACGACATGCGCCCCTTATCATCTTCGCGCTGGCGCGCTGCTGCGGCTGGCTCGCCCATGCAGTGGAACAAGCCGAGGGCGGGCATCTTATCCGGCCCAGAGCGCGCTACACCGGTCCCGCCATTGAAACCTCTGGTGGGTAATAGCGACCGGCCACTTACGAAAATCCGCTTTTGCTCTATGATGATCGTGCTGGGGACGAGTGTCAGGTAGCATGGAGACCACCGTGCCGCCTGATGGCGTTTGCGCAAAGGGGCGTGTCATGAGGGTAATCTCAGCTTTCCTTGGCTGCTCTTTCGCTGCCGTACTCGCAGCAGCGCTTCTGTCTGCCGAAGCCTTGGCCCAGGCGCCGACCGGCGGCTGCCGACTCACGAATGCGTCCGACGGCCGTGAGATCCTGCGCTGCCCCAACGGGGTCACGATCACGGCTGAGGCGGATGCTGCTTACAGGCTGACCGACCGCAATCGCGATGGCAATCCCGATGTGGTCTCGCTACGCGGCAAGGCGATTCTGGTCGATGTCGACGACGCCCGGCATTCCGGCGGTTTTCAGGTCGTTACGCCGCAGGCGATCGCTGCAGTGCGCGGCACGCAATGGGCGGTCGACGTCGCGGCCCGACAGACCTCCGTGCTGGTCGTACGCGGTGCCGTGACCGTGCGCCGTCCCGCAGGGGGTGAACCTGTCGTGCTCAATCCCGGAGAGGGCGTCGATGTTACCAGCGGCACCGCCCCCCTTGTCGTGCGCCGCTGGCCTGCCGCCCGCGTTGCCGCCCTTCTTGCCCGCCTCGGGCAATAGACACGCATGCCGAACCAGAGATTTCTGATCACCGCAGCCCTTCTTCTGTCCGCGCTCTGGGCCGGCTTTCTGGGCTCGCTGCATATGACAGGCCGGGCCGGCTTCCTTGATCGGATGGAAGCCTCGCTGACGGATCTTCGAAGCATGCTGGTCGGCAGCAAGGCCCCGCCACCGGCAGTCACGATCCTCGCCATCGACGACCGCACCGCCGCATTGCACACATACCCTCTCCAGCGGGCAACGCTCGCACAAGCCGTCGCTGCAGTTGCGGCGTTAAGGCCGAAGACGATTGCGCTCGATCTGCTCTTTGTTCAATCCGGCATCGAGGCGGGCGATGCAGCACTTGCATCGGCGCTCCGGCTGGTCCCATCCGTCATTGCGGCTGCAGCCGTTTTTCCGGAAAGTACCCAGACGGTGACAAGCGACGCGAACGATCCGCTGTCCGCCATTCCCGTCGCCGAGAGCCTGCTCCTGCCGCTCAAGCGCTTCTCCGACGTTGCAGCTACCGGCGTCGTCAATGTTGCAACGGACGAGACCGGCGTTCCACGCTTCATTCCGCTGATCTCACGCAGCGGCGGGCGTATCGACCCGTCATTCCCGCTGCGGGCGGCGTCGCTGGCGCTTGACCGCGATCCCGCCTTCCAGCCGGGCGCCATCTCCTTTGCCGATAGGCACATACCGACGGATACCGGTCAGCGCCTGCCGCTCACATTCTATGGCCCACGCGGCACGATCCCGACATTCAGCCTTGAGGATGCGCTCGACGGCAAATTGCCTGCGGATGCAATCGAAAACCGCGTTGTCGTGATCGGCGCAACCGTCACCGGCGGCGGCGACGTTTTCCCGACGCCCTTCGATCCGGTGCTACCTGGCGTCGAGGTCATTTCGACCGCCATCACGCATCTGATCGCGGGGGACAGCATCATCCGCAATGACAACATCCGCCGGCTCGATGCGGCCGTTGCGCTGCTTCTTTCGCTCTTGCTCGTCAGCCTGATTGCATGGCGCCGAAGTGTCATCAGCTTCATTTTGATCGCTCTGGTCTTTGTTGCCTGGGCGGCGGTCAATATCGCCGCGTTCAAGGCAGGCTATTGGCTCAGTGCCGCACTGCCGATAACCGCCGCTCTGCCGCTCGTTCTTGTCTTCGGGGCGGCGCAACTGCTTTTGGGCCGCCGTCAGGCCAGGCATTTTGCCGCCCAAAGCGAGCTCCTGCAGCGCGTGGAAGCGCCGGGGCTCGGCGAGTGGCTTGCCCGCGATCCGTCGTTCCTCGCCGAACCGGTCCGGCAAGAGGCGGCGGTCGTCTTCATCGATCTCTCCGGCTATACCGGCCTTAGCGAGGCGGTCGGGGCAGTCACGGTGCGCGAGGTGCTGAGTAGCTTCTTCGAGATCGTGGACCAAGAGGCGAGGGCGCATGGCGGGGCAATCACGAGTTTCACGGGCGATGGCGCGATGATCTTGTTCGGATTGCCGCAGCCGGCGGAAGACGATGCAGCGCACGCTGCCGCCTGCGCTCTTGCGCTCGCGGATCGCATGCGCTCGTGGCTCGCTGCGCACGCGGATATCCAAGCGGGACGCAAGGTCGGCTTCAAGATCGGGGCCCACTGCGGCCCGGTCGTCGCCTCGCGTCTCGGTACTGGCGATCACCAGCAGATCACGGCCACCGGTGACACCGTCAATGTCGCCAGCCGCCTGATGGAGGTCGCCGCCAGCCGTGGCGCGGAGATCGCCTTTAGCGCCACACTCGTCGGCGCCGCCTCCAGCAAGGGCAGCCCCCCGCCCGCCGGGCCGCTCGAAGGACCTTTGGAAACACGTATTCGCGGCCGTTCCGGGACAATCCAGGTCTGGCTGTGGCGGCCCACCGGCTGATATGCTGCTTTGACATTTGCTGCCCGAGCGGGTAGGAACGCGCCAACCGTTCTGCCGGCAGGTTCCGGCAGGCGCTTTCGCGCCCGATATTCCGAAAGACAGACAAATGACAGATTTCAACGGCGTCGTTCCGGCGATCGCCAAGGCGTTGGCGAAGCGCGGTTATGCCGAACTGACGCCGGTTCAACAGGCCATGCTCGATCCGGCGCTTGCCGCATCGGACGCGCTGGTTTCGGCGCAGACCGGCTCGGGCAAGACCGTCGCCTTCGGCCTTGCGCTCGCGCCGACGCTGCTCGAGGGCGCGGAACGCTTTGCGCCTGCCGCCGAACCGCTGGCGCTTGTGATCGCTCCAACCCGCGAACTTGCCTTGCAGGTGAAGCGGGAGCTCGAATGGCTCTATGAGATGACAGGCGCGCTGATCGTCAGCTGCGTCGGCGGAATGGATATCCGCAGCGAACGCCGCGCGTTGGAGCGCGGCGCGCACATTGTCGTCGGTACACCTGGCCGTCTCTGCGATCACATCCGTCGCAAGGCTCTCGATATGTCGGCGTTGAAAGCCGTCGTGCTCGATGAGGCCGACGAGATGCTTGATCTCGGCTTCCGTGAAGATCTCGAATTCATCCTCGAATCGGCTCCCGACGACCGTCGCACGCTGATGTTTTCGGCGACCGTGCCTGCGGCGATCGCCAAGCTCGCCAAGAGCTATCAGCGCGATGCCGTGCGCATTTCCACGCAGACCGAAGAAAAGCAGCACGTCGATATCGAATACCGTGCGCTTGCCGTTGCGCCCGCCGACCGCGAAAACGCGATCATCAACGTTCTTCGTTACTATGACGCGGCCAATGCCATCGTCTTCTGTTCGACGCGCGCGGCGGTCAATCATCTGACGGCGCGATTCAACAATCGGAATTTCTCGGTCGTGGCGCTCTCCGGCGAACTCACGCAGAACGAACGTACGCACGCGCTGCAAGCCATGCGCGACGGGCGGGCCCGTGTCTGCATCGCAACCGATGTCGCCGCACGTGGTATCGACCTGCCGGGTCTCGATCTCGTTATCCATGCCGACCTGCCGACCAACCCCGAAACGCTGCTTCACCGAAGCGGACGGACCGGACGGGCAGGGCGCAAGGGCGTCAGCGCTCTGATCGTGCCGCTCAATGCCCGCCGCAAGGCCGAGCGCATTCTCGATGCCGCCGGGATTTCCGCTGCCTGGGCTCTTCCGCCGTCTGCCGAAGAGGTGATGCGCCGTGACGATGAGCGCCTGCTCGCCGATCCTATTCTCAGCGAGGCCGGCAGGGACGAAGATCAGGCGCTGGTCAGCCAGCTCATCGAAAACTATGGCGCGGAGAAACTTGCGGCAGCCTTCGTGCGCCTCTATCGCTCCAATCAGTCCGCCCCGGAAGATCTGATCGAAGTCTCGATCGAGGGCGACCGCAAGCGTGTGCGTCGCGACAATGCTTTCGAGCCGCGCGAACCGAGCCAAAAAGGCCCGCGTGACGATTTCGGGCCCAGTGTCTGGTTTTCGATTTCCGTCGGCCGCAAGCAGAACGCCGAGCCACGTTGGCTGATACCGATGCTGTGCCGCAACGGCAACCTGACGAAGCGTGAGATCGGCGCGATCAAGATGCAGCCGGAAGAGACTTACGTCGAAATCGCGTCCGACAGCGCCGACGCTTTCCTCCAGTCGATTGGACCGAACAAGACCATGGAGCGCGGCATCCGGGTGACGCGTCTGAGTGGCACCCCGGATTTCAGCCGCCCGGCTGCGTCGAAGCCATATGGCGACAAGAAGAGTTCCGGGGAGCGCCGAGACGCCAAGTCCTACGACGATCGCCCGAAAGGTAAATTCAAGAAGGACTTCAAGGGCGAGGGCGCTCCGGCAAAGGGCGAGCGCAACGAGAAACGCGATGCCAAACCTTGGGGCAAGGGCGCCGGAAAGCCGAAATTCGAAGGCAAGGGCGGCTTCGCACCCAAAGGCAAGTTCGGCAAGAAGAAGCAGGGTTGACGAGGGCCGGGCCGTCGCCATGAAGAACGACTGACAGCGCTGGATGTCTGGGCGCAAGGGAGGCCACACTATGACCGACAATAACGGTCGGCAGCACATTGCTGCGGTGGCCTTCATTCGGGAGAATCTCCGTCTTCAGCCGGCGCCATCAGTTCCGGAGATAGTGCTCTATGCCGCGCATGCGGGAAGCGGCCTTGGGCGATTGGCGAGCCCGGGCGAGGCGGCTTCCGCCACGCCCTACTGGGCCTATCACTGGGCAGGCGGAACGGCACTTGCGCGGCATATTCTCTCGCAATCGCACACCATTCGCGGTCGCCGTATTCTTGATCTTGGCTCCGGGTCGGGCCTCGTCGCGATAGCAGCTGCGAAAGCAGGAGCCGCTCATACCGTTGCTGTCGACATCAACGCCCACGCGATCGCCGCGGCGGGTCTCAACGCCGCCGCGAACGGCGTCGCGATCGAGACTAGGCAAGCCGACATCCTGGATGAGTTGCCTCCAACCTGCGACATGATCCTGGCTGGCGACGTCTTCTACGAGGCACAGCTCGCAAAGCGCGTTCTGCCGTTCCTGACCCGCTGCCGCGCTGCCGGTATCGATGTCCTGATCGGGGATCCGGGCAGAGCGCCTTTGCCCCGGGAGCGGTTGCGTCTTGTTGCAACATACGCCGTCGCAGACTTAGGGGATGCGGGGACCGGAAAGATGAGCGGGGTGTATTCGCTCTAGGTCCGACTAGCCGCGCGTCGCTTCATCGCCTAGACAAATTGGTTAGCTGAAAAGCTCGGGCCGTAGCAGCATGACCGGACAGGGGGTTCCCGCCGGAAGTTCAGGTGCATGCGGCGGGCGAACGATCAGGCAATCGGCACGCGCGAACACCTTCATCATCGATGAATCCTGTTTGCCGAACGGCTCCGCCAGCCACTTGCCGGAGGAGGACCGGATGAGCTTCGCCCGCACATAGTCCTGGCGTTGGTCGTTGGGAGCGAGCGTGACGGCTGCTTCGACCACCGCATCGCGCTTCACCGGCGGCAACGAGGCGAGCTTGCGGACCAGCGGCTCGAGAAACAGCAGCCCGCAGACGAGGCTCGATACGGGGTTGCCCGGCAGGCCGAGCACATGCGTCCGTCCGAGGCTGCCAACCATCAAGGGCTTTCCGGGCCGCATGGCGATCTTCCAGAAATCGAGTTTCATGCCAGCCGCGACGAGCGTCGCCTGAACCAGATCGTGGTCGCCGACGGAGGCGCCGCCAAGCGTCACAATGACGTCCGCCCCTGCGGCTTGCGCCCGCTGGACGGCAGCCGTGATCGCGGCCGTATCGTCCGGCACGATGCCGAGGTCCAGAACGTCGCCGCCGGCTTTGCGCACAAGCGCGGCAATACCGAACGTGTTCGATGCGATGATCTGCGACGGCCCCGGCTCCGTTCCCGGTGCGAGCAGTTCGTCGCCCGTGGCCAGGATTGCAACAACCGGCTTGCGCAATACGTCGAGCATTGCGTGGTTCATTGCGGCCGCTACCGTCAGCCGCGTGAAATCCATGAGGGTTCCGGCTGTGAGAACCGCTTCGCCCTTGTCGAAATCCTGACCGCGCGGGCGGATATGCTGGCCCCGCCGGACGGAAAATTTCGTGCGGATGCCGTCTTCGATTTTCTCCGCATCCTCCTGCAGCAAGACGCTGTCAGCGCCGGAGGGCACCGGGGCGCCGGTGAAGATGCGGACCGTCTCGCCCTTGCCAACCGTGCCTTCAAAGGCGTGCCCTGCGGCAGAGGTGCCGATGAGTTTGAGTTCCGCTCCGGGTTCCGGTGAGTCGTCGCGACGCAGCGCATAGCCGTCCATGGCGGAAGCGTCGAACGGCGGCTGGGTGAGCCGCGCCGCCAGATCGGCCGCAAGCACGCGTCCTTCGGCATCGGCAAGCGCAACGCTCTCAACATCGGCAATAGGATTGGCGCCGCCAAGCAGCCTGCCTTGTGCCTCTGCGACCGGGAGCAAGCTCATCGATCTGCCCCCGGGTGGCGGAAGTTACCGGACTTTCCGCCCGACTTTTCGAGCAGCCTGATGCCGCCGATCTCCATCGCCTTATCGGCGGCTTTCGCCATGTCGTAGATCGTCAGGCAGGCGACGGACACGGCCGTCAGCGCTTCCATCTCGACGCCGGTCTTGCCCGTGAG
Source organism: Rhizobium sp. SVR5-2C (assembly GCF_056755115.1). Taxonomy (NCBI): domain Bacteria; kingdom Pseudomonadati; phylum Pseudomonadota; class Alphaproteobacteria; order Hyphomicrobiales; family Rhizobiaceae; genus Rhizobium; species Rhizobium sp. SVR5-2C. The sequence continues at coordinate 22,400 of NZ_JBNDHT010000066.1, forward strand.
CTTGGCGGTCGCAACGACTCGGAGGCCGGGGAGAGCTGCGTCTCCCTCGATCTCGACGCTGACCTTCGTGAGCATCAGCGGATGGCAGAGTGGAATGAGATTGGATGTCTGCTTGGCTGCCATGATTCCCGCAAGCCGTGCCGTGCCGATCACGTCGCCTTTCTTGGCGTCTCCCTCGCGGATCAGCCGCAGCGTTTCCGCCGCCATTTTCACATGGCCCTCGGCCGTTGCCACGCGAACCGTATCGGCCTTGTCGCCGACATCGACCATGTGAGCTTCGCCGGAAGCGCCGATATGGGTGAGGCCTGGCTTGCCGTCACTCATGTTCATTCAGCCGCCATGGCAGCGTCGCCGAAGAGGAGGGTGCGGGTTGCAGCCGTTACGTCTTCCTGCCGCATCAGGCTCTCACCGACAAGGAAGGTGTTGATGCCAACAGCCTGGAGCCGCCTGCAATCGGCGTTAGTGAAGATGCCGCTTTCGCCGACCAGCAGCCGGTCGTCCGGCACCATTGTCGAAAGCTCTTCGCTGACGGTGAGGCTCACCTCGAAGGTGCGCAGATTGCGGTTGTTGATGCCGATGAGCGGCGAGGAAAGCTTGAGCGCCCGCTCCATTTCGTCGGCATTATGCACCTCGACCAGCACATCCATGCCGAGCGAGTAGGCCTCATCCTGCAGCCGCTCCGCATCGTCATCGGAAAGCGAGGCCATGATCAGCAGAATGCAGTCCGCACCCCAGGCGCGGGCCTCCTGCACCTGATAGGTCTCGAACATGAAATCCTTGCGCAATGCCGGAAGCGTGCAGGATAGGCGCGCAGCCGTCAGGAATTCGGGCGCGCCCTGGAAACTCGGCGTATCGGTCAGCACCGACAGGCATGCGGCGCCACCCGCTTCATAGGCCTTGGCGAGTGCGGGCGGATCGAAATCAGGCCGAATGAGCCCCTTGGAAGGGCTCGCCTTTTTGATTTCGGCGATTAGCCCAAAGAGGCCGGCATCACGCTTGGCGACCAGCGCCTTCTGGAAGCCGCGAGGGGCCGGTTGTCCGGCCTGCATCGCTTTCAGGTCAGCAAGCGAAATCTTCGCCTTGGCGGCGGCGATTTCCTCGCGCTTGTAGGTCTCGATCTTTTTCAGGATGTCTGTCATCGCCGGATCCTAGTCGATATCGTTGGAAACGGCGATCAACTTATCGAGCGCAGCAGCCGTCGCGCCACTATCCAGCGATTGCGCGGCGAGCTTCATGCCGCTGGCGATCGTCTCCACCTTGCCGGCGATGACCAAGGAAGCGGCGGCATTCGCAAGGGCGATATCGCGATAGGCATTCTTCGCACCGCTCAGAACTTCGCGAAGTGCGGCGGCATTGGCTACGCCATCGCCACCCTTGATCGCAGAAAGCGCACAAGGCGAAACGCCGAAGTCCGCGGGCGAAAGCTCGAAAGTACGTATCTTGCCGTTTTCAAGCGCCGCGACGCTGGTCTTGCCGGTGGTGGTGATCTCGTCGAGACCGTCGCCATGGACGACCCAGACACTCTCCGAACCGAGGTCGCGCATCACTTCGGCGAGCGGCACCACCCATTGCGGCGCAAAGACGCCGAGCAGCTGGCGGCGGACGCCTGCCGGATTGGTGAGCGGCCCGAGCAGATTGAAGATCGTTCGCGTACCGAGCTCGACGCGCGACGGGCCGACATGGCGCATGGCCGAATGATGCTGCTGCGCAAACATAAAGCCGACGCCGGCCTCTTTGATGCACCGCGTGATGACTTCCGGGCCGATTTCGAGCCTGACGCCCAGTGCAGCCAGGCTGTCGGAAGATCCGGATTTCGAGCTCAGAGCCCGGTTTCCATGCTTGGCGACCGGCACGCCGGCACCGGCGACGATCAGTCCCGCCAGCGTCGAGATATTGTATGTGCCGCTGGCGTCTCCACCCGTACCGACAATGTCGATCGCATCAGCAGGCGCTTCCACGCGCAGCATCTTGGAGCGCATCGTCGTCGCGGCGCCGACGATTTCATCGACCGTCTCGCCGCGGACGCGCAGCGCCATCAGGAAACCGCCGATCTGGGACGGCGTTGCCTGGCCCGACATCAGGATTTCGAAGGCCTCGCGGGCCTCCTCGCGGGTCAGCGGCTCACGGCTTGCGGCCTTTGCCAGAAGCGGCTTCAGATCGGTCATGCGCTAAAGCTCCTCCTAGCGAACGGCTGCCTGGTCGGCGAGCGACTGGTTGATCGACGCACCGTATTGTGTTTGCAAGATGTTGACCATCTGATCGAGAATGTCGTCGCCGGCGGCATTGGCCATGGCTGTGACCTGTGCGTCCTGGTTGCTCAGCACGTCGCCGGTCGGTTCGGTGTTGACATTGGTGACCTTCAGCAGGATCTGCGTTGCCGGATCGCCACCGACGGCGCTCGCAACAGTATCGACCGGGCCAGTGAAGGCCGCGGTTACGCCGGCGCGGCCGAGAACGGGGTCATCGGTACCGCGCGTTATGCCGCTCTTGCTTTCGACGGCAATGCCGAGCGGCGTTGCGATGTCGGCAAGCGACTTGCCTTTCAGGGCTTCCTGTTTCAGTTCCTCGGCCTTTTTGGCGAGCTCGATCTTCTGCTGCTCGGCAGTCCAATCCTGCACGGCCTTGTCCCGCACTTCGGCAAGCGGACGGTCGCGTTCCGGGGTAATCTCGCGCACGTCGAACCAGACATAGCCGTCATTCCCGAGCGAAAGCGGGAGCGCCTGAATACCGGCTTCGGTCTTGAAAGCTTCGCCGAGCAACTGCGGCTTGGACGGGATATCCTTGACTTCGTTGCCGTCCTTGTCGAGGCCGCTCGGATCGACAGCGTCGATCGCGACGGCTTTCAGCTTCAGCTGACTTGCAATCTCCTCAAGAGACGATCCTGCGCCGCGCATGTCCTCGATACGATCGTGGACGTTGATGACCTCCTGCGAAGCGTTGACCAGTGCCAACTCCTTGCGGATATCCTCCTTCACCTCATCAAGGCTCTTGCTGCTCTCTGGCTTGATGTTGGTGACACTGAGGATGACCGGGCCGAAGGAGCCTTCGACCACGGGGGTGGTGCCGCCATCCTTGGCGACCGCGAAAGCGGCATCGGCGACGGACTGATCCGGCACCTTATCCTTGGTGAAGTCGCCAAGCAGCACGTCGCTTGCCGTTTTCCCCTGATCGGTCACCAGCTGGTCGAAACTCGTGCCGCTCTTCAGGGCCGCTTCGGCTGCCGCCGCCAGATCCTTGTTGGCAAAGGTCAGCTGTTCAATCGTGCGCGTTTCCGGGGTACGGAAGCTATCCTTGCGCTTGTCGAAGTCTTCGCGAATCTGATCGTCGGTGACGGTCGCGGGGTCAGCGATATCGGCGGACTCAAGTTTCAGGTAAGCAAGCTTGCGATATTCCGGAGCGCGGTAGCGGCTCTTGACCCCATCGAACCATTTCGACAGCACGTCGTCAGCCGGCGCCTTGATCGGCTCGATATTCGCGTTCGTCAGCAGGAGGTAGTCAACGTCGCGGCTCTCCTCACGATAGAGCTTCAATGCGTCGACAAGCGTCTTCGGAGCGGTAAAGCCATTCGACACTGCGTCAACAATCTGGCTGCGGACAGCCACCTTGCTGCGTTCGTTGATGTAGTCCGCTTCGCGGATACCGGCATTGCGCAGGCGCGAGGTGAAGAGTGTGCGGTCGAACTTGCCGTTGACGGCCTTGAAGGCCGGATCGTCGCCGATAAGCTGTGCAAGACGGTCCTCAGAAAGCCCGAGGTTCATGTCAGCGGCAAGCTGGTCGAGCGAGGCGCCGGCGACGAGCTGAGCAATCACCTGCTGTTCGACTCCGAAGGCTTTGGCCTGCTCCGGCGTCAGGCGCGTGCCGAACTGCTGGCTGAGACCCGCAACCTGGCGCTGGTAGGCGAGGCGGAATTCAGTGACGTCCACCTGCTGGTCACCAACGGTGACTACAGCTGTGCTGCTGCCTCCCGAGATCAGCGAGCGGGAGACACCCCAGATGCCGAAAGAAGCGACCAGGAGAAGCATCAGGAGCTTGGCAACCCACGTCTGGGCAGCTCTTCTCAGGAAGTGGAACATTGAAACGCAAACCTCGCATCATATTCAGCCCGTTCATGGGGGCATTCATTCGAGTTCCTTAGAGCAAACGCAGCCGGAAATGAAGCGTCCGCTCTCGAAAACATGGCTCTCGCTGCCGATGTCTTGCCACAGCCAATTGCTCCCAAGAAAACGGGCTGCATCGGGAACCTTTCGGCGCTCCACTTCGTTGAAGCCGCATCCGGAAAAAGAGGAGCAGACAATGGCCGAACTCAAGACCGCCTCCGCACAATCGACTGGATCGCGCGTGAAGACGGATGAAATCGCTGCGGACGATCTTTCCGCCCAGGTCACCGCCTTGCGCGAGGATCTGGCGCGTCTGTCTGAGAGTGTCGTCGCCCTAGGACAGGGCGCAAAGACCGCAGTTGCCGACGAGGCCTCGATGTTGACCGAGCGCGTGCGCGAAAAGGTGCGCGAGGAACCACTCTTTGCGCTGGCTGTCACCGCCGGCGTCGCCTACCTCTTTGGTCTGATGAGCCGTCGCTGATTTTGGTAGGTCCTGACCGTAAGCCGTAGTGAAGCGGCAGGAGAAAAGCCGGGAGCTTTGCTTCCGGCCTCTTCTGCTGTTGAAATCAACGCCGGATCAGGCGACCGAGGGCGATAAGGATACAAGCACCAACAAAGCCCGTGATCAGATATCCGAGCCAGCCGGAGAGCGGCTGGATGGTCAACACGCCGAGAATGAAGTTGGCAACGATCGCACCGACGATGCCGAGAATGATATTCATGAAAACGCCCATGCTGCTGTGCATGAACTTTTCCGCAAGCCAACCGGCTACGCCGCCGATGATGATGGCCGCAATCCAACCTACGCCTTGGTCTTCCATGGTGATCTCCCTCCCAGAGCAACGACAAAATGAACGCAGAACCTGCAAAAAAGTTCCTGGCCACGTCAGGGCTGCAGCCATCCGACCAGCATAAGCTGAAAAGCACAACCCGGATCCTGTAAGAATACAGTGTTTTTTGGGATTCTACATCCCTCGCACGGCATGCCCAAAGAGATCGACTGCCTGTCCTATGTATATTCAGGATAAACAGAGCATTCTTGGAGAACTTATCCAGATGTTTTCAGAGGATATTTTGTCTCAATTGAATGGTGCACCCTGCAACCATGATACCTTACTGTTTACGTGCATTGTACATCACGAGGAAAACTGATAGTTGTACTGGACCGCGACACTGACTGGCTCGGCGGCTCCGCTGGGCACCTAATGCTATGCAAACGGGGGAATGTACAATGTCCGAGTTATCAGAAGCAGGAATCGTTCTCGTCGTCGATGCGCTGGAACTGCGGCGGGCGGGAATAACATCTCTGGTCGACCAATGGGCCCAGGCGATCGGCCTGCACACCGTCGGAATCTCGCCGGACGAGATGGCGGCGCACAGCCCGCATGGGGGGAAGGTGCGATTGGTCATCTTGAGCATTGGAGGATCGTCACTGCGCGAGGGGGCTCTGCAAAACTGGGCGAAGAGCGCGCGCGACTTGTTTCCGGAGACGCCGCGCGCCATCCTTTCCGACAGAACGGAAGCCGAGGAGGCGATCGCGGCCGCTCAGATTGGCAAACAAGCGTTTCTCTCCACCAGCATGGAGCCGGAGATCGCGCGCCAGGCACTGACGTTCATCCTTGGGGGCGGAACATTCTTTCCCCGCGAGGCTCTCCTCCACCAACATGCATCGGCGGCGAGGGCGGCAAACGGTCATGCGCACGATCACAGGACGGAAGCTGACGGACTGACGCGGCGTCAGATCGAGGTGCTCGAGCGGCTACGGCTCGGCAGATCGAACAAGCATATAGCGCGTGACCTGGACATGCAGGAATCGACCGTCAAGGTGCATGTCCGACAAATCATGCGAAAGCTCGGAGCTTCAAACCGGACTCAGGCGGCGCTGCTCAGCGCAGCGGCTCCGAATGCCCCGCCCGCGCAAAACGGCGTTCCTTCCGGCGCGGTGGCTCCCGCCTTGGCTGCTGGCGACCGCATTGCGGCCGAACAAAACGGCGGAGGCGTTGGCGCCGCCGGAACCCGGCCGATTACGCTGTAACCGTTCCTCGACGCCCACCGACAGTGACACAGAACGCGCACCATGCGTCCCTGCGGATGGATGGCGTGCGCTCTGTCTGTTCGCCGATCTCTCTGCTCTCAAGCTTTACTCCAAAAAGCTTACTGCCGCTGATTTGAGCGATCATGCTTCCGATGGTGTTTCTCACTCGGGAGGATGGCTGATTGAACCGATGCCTACCCGCCGCAGCGTGTACTACCTTGGAGACAATTCACTGGGGATATCGAAGCATGCGAGCGAACACATCCGCGGGCGGCAGCTGGTCGTCACTCTTCCATCACTCTACACCTTACGACTTCCGGAGCCATAATGCGCATTGGCTTCAACCCTTCAGTCCCTGCGGTCCAAGGCCACGTCCGCCGGTTGTCACAACACCGGTGACAGCCGAAGGAGGGCTCGCCGTGACTGTCTTCGGCGGGGCGGATGCAGTCGGGCTCGACTCAGTAGCGAGTGCAAACGTCAGCCTTCAGCTGGTGGACCGAGGACTGGCGACATTTGCAATCGGCAGCGCCAGCTTCACGGCCGCAGCACAAGGCGGTTCCGCCTACGCAACGACCTACGGAGACGTGGAGATAGCAGGCGCGGATCTGTCTATCGTTTCCACGAAAACAGCAAGTGCCAGCGGCACCAATGAAATGGCTGAAAGCACCAGTCTGAGCTTTGCGGCTGTCAATTTGAAATTTGACCTCGGTTACCAGGCAGAGATCGAAAAGGCGGCATACCGTGGGCTCGACGGCTCGAAGAACGGGACGCTGGAAGGAAATGCCGCGCTCTTCCACGTCGACGCCGCTGCGGCAGGCGAGAACAGTTTCGTGGATGTTCAAGCTGACGCGGTGGTCGTGGAGGACGCGCTGTCCACTGTTACCGTCTCGGCAACCGCAGGCGTCAGCGCCGAAATGGTCTATACGCAGATCGACGGCTCGTCGCGATCAGACAAGATCAGCACTGGGTCTGGCGACGCGCTCGTCTTTGCAGGTGCCGGCGACGACAATGTTCTCGCACGCGCCGGGGATGACTGGGTTTTCGGCGGCCGGGGCCGCGACACAGTTTATGGCGGGGCAGGAGGCGACACCGTTGTCGGCGAAGATGGCGCGGACCGGCTGTACGGTGAAGACGGCGCGGATTGGATCTTCGGCGGCGAGGACGACGACACGATTTCCGGCGGCGGCGGAGACGACCTGCTCCTTGGGGGAGACGACGATGATACGGTGAGCGGCGGCGGAGGCAACGACATCCTGTGCGGCGGTGAAGGCCGCGACTGCCTGGATGGCGGCGCTGGCGACGACATCTTCCGGCTTGGTGCCCGATCCGGCGACGGCAACGACGTCTATAACGGCGGGAGCGGCAGCGATCTGTTCCTTCTCGTCGCAGAGTTCGACCGCGATGTGATCCAGAACTTCTCGATCGCACAAGGTGACCGTCTGGCGATTTCCGATCTGGACGAGATTGCTGCGCTGGGGAGGTACGCCTTCACGATGGAGCGATCGTCCCGGGATGCGGATGACCTGACGATTACCTTCGATGTTTTTGACCGCCGCTCGGAATTGACGCTGGATGAGTTCTTCGCGATCAACTCCGGTTATGGCGGCATGCCGCGTCGGAGTATGTTCAGCGATGCCCAGGCGGGAACGCTGCTCGCAGCGATCTCGCTTGACGCCGACCACTCCCAGGACGTGCAGGAGGCTCAGCCGCTCCTGCAACTCGGCGATCTCTTGTCCTTGCTCGGTTAGCGACCGCACGGAGATTCCCGGCGCTCGAGAAAGCGGCCTTCCATCGCTCCAAAGACGAGGCTACTTTCGCCTGACTTTCCGACAAAAGATCTATACCGCTACCGACCAGGAGACTCCTTCCAGGACCATTGGGCGATCCATCATTTGAACGTCTGATACCGATGAACGCGAGGTGTATGCTGCCTTGACGAATTGGACGAGAGGGTGGAGTTGAGATGGGAACGAGCCGCACATCGACCGTAAGCACCGGGGTTTCGACCTCGACCGGCAATCCTGGCGACGAAAACTACGCCGAAACCTCCTACGGCTCCGAGACCACGGTGTTCGTCGGCAGTTTGCCGGGCGGCGACGGGGGAGGGCTGGGCATCGGAGTTCAGGCCGACGCCACCGCAATCGGCACCGATACCTTGGCCCAGCTCGACGTGACCGCGAGTATTTCCGACGGTACCTATGTCGATGCCGCCTCCGCGTCGGTAACGGCGGTCGCAGCCGCACAGTCGTCTTATGGCGATGCCTATGCGGCCGCAACAGCGCTGCTGGAGGTCTATGGCGGGGCCGACCTCTATTATGGCAGTAGTCACTCGACCAGTTATACCGCCAAGAATGAATCAGGATCGACGACTGTGTCGGAAGTTTCGGCGAGCGTCCATGCCATCCAGTTTTCAACCGGCGGGGATGCAGCATCCGAACAAACGGTTCCGGACTATCTTCCCGAAACACAGTTACCGCAGGACGAACCACCGCCTTACGTCACGCCCGACTGCAACTGCGACGAACCTGACTACGGTGGCGGTTACGGATACGACATCGAGATCGATGGAAATCTCGCGACATTCGACATCGTGGCCAATGCATTCGGCCCGGACACGTTCGCCGACGTATCCGCCGATGCGTTCGTTCTCGAGGATCAGATTTCCAGCGCTACAGCCGTGGTCTTCGTCGCCATCGGATAAGGCACTTTCAGAAGTGAATGTCTATCTACGCCGAATGAGCGCATTCGGCGTATGTTATCTAAATATATTTAGATTTTCTTTCGACAAATTCCTACAGGATCACAAACGTAGTAGCTCTTCTTTAGATAAAATCGATGAATTCTCGATAGTATTACAGCAAGAATACACGCTACTCCCTTAGCCTTGTACGCCGACTGCTTCTTTGCTTCTGATTGGCGCCAGACCTAGTCTTTCCCTGGGTCAGAAACCTGGCCTGATCACGTTACAAGGAGAGAGACTATGACCTACTATGACCCAGGATTCGAGTTCGACAAGGACATCGACGTTGAGGTGGACTTCGATTTCGACTCCCATGTCGACGTCGAATTTTACAAGGACGTTGATATCGATGTCCGTACTGACGTCTGCGTCGACATCGACGGCAACCAAGCGGACTTTGCGATTGATGTCGAGGCCTACGGCGACGATTCCTACGCCGATCTGGAGCTGAATGTCCTCGTGACCGACGAGCTGTCGTCGATCGTCGCTGTCGGCACCGCCTCCGTCGACTGAGCAGCGTCGAGCTTCTAAAGCCGCTCCGGGAAAAGGCTATCCCAAACTCTCCGGAGTGCAAGGGGCCCTGCTTTCGTCAGGGTCCCTTTTTGCGTGCGGAGCGTCCGGGAACAGCCACCGTCCAAGGGTGTACGCCCTAAGAAGGGTCCACCAACGCGTTGTGTCGGTCCGGGCAAATGCCTCCTAGCATACTTCGAGAGACACGCCGCGTGTAAGTCGGCGCAGAGGAGGGCAGAATGGCTCGCATTTCGAATTCCCGTCGGTCGAACGTATCGTCTCCCAGCACCGAATCGTCATCGGTCAATGCGCCGCCCGCCAAGGACGGCTCAGTGGCGCAGGAATCCCACACGAGCCTTGCGATGATCTCGGCGTTGCTTGCGTCGCCCTCCTATACGCTCGTCCAGCTGAACAACAACGCCAACAACTATACCCATTCGGGCAATGGCAGCTTCCGGATTGAAGGTCTCGGCGGCAACGACGTCATCACGGTGGCAGCCTCGAGCACCGGGAATGATTACCTGGACGGCGGAACAGGCAACGATACGCTGAACGCGGCCGGGACCGATGATTTTCTCGACGGCGGGGCAGGCGCCGACACTCTGAACGGCAATGGGGGCAACGATATCCTGCGCGGCGGAGCTGGCGCGGACATCCTCAACGGCGGGGCAGGCATCGACACCGCCGACTATTCCACCTCTGCCGCTGCAGTGACCGTCTCGCTTCCCTCCGACCCAACCCGGACATCGCGCGGTTCGGGAGGCGACGCCGCCGGCGACACGCTGAGCAGCATCGAGAACCTGACCGGCTCTGCAGGAAACGACTTCCTCAGCGGCAACCGGCTCGACAACCAACTCGTCGGAAACGCCGGAGAGGATACCCTGCGCGGCATGGACGGCAACGATCTCCTTATAGGCGACGGCATGGTTGATGCCGACATGAATGGTGTGCCGGACGACGACAACATGGACGGCGTCCCGGACGGGGTGGATGAGGACCAAGCCGGTGCTGACGATCTCCTTGACGGCGGCTTCGGCGACGATCACCTCTACGGCGGTGGCGGCAACGACACTCTCATCGGCGGCTTCGGCAACGACGTGCTGCATGGCGGTTATGGCGACGACATGCTCAGCGCCGGCGACGGCGACGACATACTCGACGGCGGCGAAGGAAACGACGATCTGATCGGAAGCCTCGGCAACGATACTCTGCGCGGCGGGGGCGGCGACGATTTCCTCAACGCTTCGATCGGTAATGACAGTCTTGATGGCGGCGACGGCAATGATGAGCTCCTGGCAGGCGCCGGCGACGACATTCTGAACGGCGGCGCGGGCGACGACACGCTGAACGGGGGCGGTGGCGACGGCGATCCTCTGAACGGCGGCGACATTCTGAATGGCGGTGATGGCGACGACATGCTGCTGGCAGGCTCCGAACCCGACCAGATGGACGGCGGCGCGGGAAACGACACCGTGAGCTACGCTGCCGGCGGCGCCGTCGGCATCAATCTGGGAACTGGCGCGGTCAGCGGCGCCGCGGCTGGCGACACCTTGGTCAACATCGAGAACATCATCGCATCGAGCCAGAACGACATACTGGTCGGCGATAGCAGCGACAACACCTTCACCGGCGGCGCCGGAGCCGACCAGATCATCGGCCAGAGCGGATTCGACACCTCGGATTACTCGACGTCGGCTGCCGGCGTCACCATCAACCTGAACACGACCGTGGCTGATCCGTTGGCGGTCGGAACCGGAAGCGGTGGCGATGCCGAGGGAGACACGCTTCACCTCATCGAGCGAATCATAGGCTCGGCCTTCATCGACACGCTGAACGGCGGCGAACTCGGCGACACCTTCATGGGCGGGGGCGGCGCGGACTTCATCAATGGCGGTCTCGGGGTGGACACCGCCGAATATTCATCCTCCGCTGCCGGCGTTTCCATAACGCTGGATGAAACCGGTGCAGCGCTCGGGACCGGCGGTGACGCTGAAGGCGATGTGCTGACCTCGATCGAGAACCTGATCGGTTCCGGCGTTGACGATACGTTGATCGGCAACGCCCTGACGAACCGTATCGACGGCGGCGCGGGTAACGATTTCATACGAGGCGGCGCCAACACCGGAAACGAATTCCTCATCGGCGGCGAAGGTATAGATACGGCCGACTATTCGAATTCGGGCGCCGCCGTAATCGCCAGGCTGTCGGACAGCCAGACCAGCGGGGCGCTTTCGACCGGTGGCGACGCACAGAATGACGTCCTCGTCACAATAGAAAATATCATCGGCTCCGCGTTCGATGACCAGCTATTTGGCGCATCGGCCGCCAACCGGCTGGACGGCGGCAGCGGAAACGATGTGCTGATCGGCGGCGCGGGTGCGGACGTGCTGATTGGCGGGGCCGGGACCGACACCGCTTTCTATCAAACCTCCAGCGCAGGCGTCACCATCGTACTGGATAGCACCGGTGCTGCGCTCGGTGCCGGCGGCGATGCGCAGGGCGACCAGCTCAGCACGATCGAGAATCTCATCGGCTCCAATTTCGACGACCTTCTGGTCGGCAATTCCGGCGTGAACCGCCTCGAGGGTGGCAGCGGAAACGATACCTTCCGAAGCGGCGCGGGCGGCTCTTCCGCGGGCGCGATCGTGGAATTCGTGGTCGGTGGCGCGGGCATCGACACGATCGACTATTCGGCGTCCACTGCTGCCGTGGTCGCGCGCCTCTTCAGCGGCACGTCCGGCAGTCTCAGCCAGGGCGGCGAAGCCGACGGCGATTTGCTGCTGCAGATGGAAAACGTCGTCGGATCGAATTTCAGTGATCAATTGCTCGGAAGCACGGCGGGCAACGTGCTGGTCAGCGGTTCGGGCAATGACCAGATGCGGGGCGGCAGCGGCGCCGATATCCTTTCGGTGACGGGAACCGGCGCCAAGACCTTGTTCGGCGACGGTCTCGTTGATGGCGGCACGGCCGGTCAGGATACATTCAAGATACTCGGCGGTACGGGCAATGTGATCGTCGACTATCAGGCCGGCGAAGATCTCTTCCTGAACAGCCTCAACGCAACCGGCGGCATCGCGTTCACAGCGATCAGCATCGGAGGCGTGGCAACATGGGCCGGCCGATTTACCGGCAGCACCCACCAGACATTCGTCGCATTGGGCGCTCAAAGCGCGGTCAGCCAGGCCGATGCGGTCGCGGCGCTCAATACGCTTATTGCGAACGACCTGTTCGTCGATCAGGGCCTGATCGCCTGAGACGGGACCAATGAGGGGATTGGGGAATGGCTGCGAAAGCATCTGCCGACAGGCGTCGGCGCGGCAAGACGGACTTGGACTACGCGACAGGGCAGATCCGCTCGTCTCTCCTGGTGCTGGCGATCTTCAGCTTGGCCATCAACCTGCTGATGCTGACATCGCCGATTTACATGCTGCAGGTCTATGACCGCGTTCTCGTATCCGGCCGGGTTGAGACGCTCATCATGCTGACAGTTCTGGCCGCGGCCGCTCTGTTCGTTCTGGGCGTGCTCGACAGCCTGCGCAGTGCGGTAA
>NZ_JBNDHT010000067.1:0-35289 GCF_056755115.1 Rhizobium sp. SVR5-2C
GCGTACAGTTTGTCATCGGTCCACGTATGCAACCGGGTGTCGACCGCTTGAGAGACAATCTGCTCTTGCCCCAATGGAGAGCGATTATGTCATCTGTTTTCGAGCTACTTTCTTGCACAGACGATGAGATTGAACTTATCAGTTCGGCATTGAGCTGCCGGTCCCGTAGTACCCGTGTCAATCTTCAAAGCGAACGTGGGCAACAAACGCTCACGGCAGCCATCTCGCTCGTTAATGCGGGCGTGAAGGGACCAGAGGAGATCGCTGCGAACCTCGATGTACGCTTCTTGCAAAGCGCAATGCCGTTCGAGCTAGTGACGTGTCAGCGTAATCCTAATTGATTATTGACCAGCAGGCCCGCCGGAGCTTTATTTTAAAGCGCTGTAGCCGCAAAGCACAGCACCTAGCCGCGGCAGCCGCTCTCCAACCGAAGCCGTGGTATGCGACAGGGCTCGCCATTTCTGACACGTTTGGACGAGCCCTGGTCGTACCCCTTTCCATTTCCCCCGCTGCGCCCTACAATTCAAAATAGCGAGCTCGGTGCGCCTTCGATGATCCAAGCGCGAGTATTTTCAGACCAGATTCCGATGCAGGACGAGGAGGTGGCCATGTGTCAGCGCGTCTTTGATCAGGTTTGTGAAGCCAAGCATGTCACAAGTGACGAGGCCCGCGAGGAGCTCGCGACGATGATCATCCACTTCTACCAGCACGGGGTCCAGGATGAGGCTTCCTTGAAGCGGCTGGTGATCTGATCGCCAACCCAATCATCCGTTGGACTTAAGGCCGTCTTCCCGCGCTTCGTGAGTTACGTTACGCTACCATGCGTTTTAGTTGCCGGGAGAGTAATGCCAGTGATTGAAAGATGCCGCCGTGTGTTGCGAGCTGCTAGAAACCGCCGCTCATCGCGGAGCATTCAGGCGTCCGTCCTGGCAGACCCCACCCTTGTCTCCTCCTCCGCCCTCTCCCTTTCCACCTCAGCACTTCACGCCGCGCTGATGCAGCATCTTGAGAAAAAGGGCCTCATTACCGCCGAGGAGCAAGGACCAATCTTCGAGCGCGCTCTGGAGTTGCTGGAGACCGAGCCAACCGACGACGGCGGCATCACTGCACTTGCGCGCTACCTCATCGAACAGCAGCTTCCACGAAATGAAAACCGTGAACGGTTCAGGGCTTCGTTCTAATACCCGAACCGGAGCATTAGCGGCGTCTAATCGTTAGCGTGTTTGGGATCGCATGGAAGCAACTCAACTGCTCTGCCCCTTCCTTGCCCTTCGGAAGGCCGCGCGGTCCTCTGGATCAGACTGCCCCGTTCCCGCGGGGCGTCTTTTTGATCGAATGGTCGGGTTGGAACCTGAGGCTTCCTTATTCGTTTCCTGCGTCGGGATCGGTTGCGCGATCCCTGGATGCTGATGAAAACTGCCCTGCTTCGGCAGGGCTTTTTTTCGGTACGCTAGCAGACTGGAACGGTTGCTTGTCCGATTGGTTATCGCTATGGCCGCGCGGCAGCCGTCCTGTTAAACGCCAGCGATGACGGACCCTTCGTCCTGGCACCGCGCGGTCACCGTTTTCCCGAACGCCCTCGGGAGTGATCAATGAGTGATCCTGATCGCTATTCTGGAAACCCCGCCGGGCGAGGTTGTGGACGCATCGTCATCATAATCGGTCTGGGCTTGGTGATTTGGTTTCTTGTCACGTTGCTATTTTTTGCGTGGCTATTCGGTTTCGCCGTGTTCCAGCGACACTCTAGCGATGCAAACCTTTTAACGCCGCCGACTCCGTTGACAGGCGAGGGGTTTCGGAACCCCGGCTTTTTCATTCGGCCGGCCCCTCGATCCGAGATCTCGGCCGGGATAATCCTAATTGATGATTGACCAGAAGGTTTGCCCGGTTCTTTAGTTTTGGATGCTGTTTGCCCCCAAGGCACAGCACCGTGATGGCTACGTTACCCAATATCCGCGGCCGCCATAAGACCAGGGGCTCGCCATTTGGTGAACCTTGGACGATCCCCTTGGTCGTACCTCCCAAACGGTGTGCCTGTTAGAACTGGAACCTTGCGGTCTCTCGACGCTCGTCGAGGACTTGCTCAACCGGCATCCTCCTAATTGATCGATTGACTAGCGGACTTGGCCGACGCCTTAGTAGCGTGCCATGGCGCTGAAGGCTCCCCAGCCCCACGGCGTCATGGTATGCGGCAGGGCTCGTTCTTAGGACGAGTCCTGCCGCGCTAGCCAGAGCAGTTCGCCTTCTCAACGGACGAGCCCTCGTCGTACCTACCTCGCGTAGGACCTTTGGTCATCTTCCGTCAGCTCACACGCTACAGTATACAGGGCAGCCTTCAAAGAAGCATGCACCAGACCCATCATCCAGGTGCAGCGGGTTGCAACCGTTCTTTGAAGGCGCCTCCCTTCCCAGCGGGATCACCTCTGACGTATCTGTGGTCGCCGGTGTCAGTCGAATATTTCGCTTGTCCGACTCAACTAAACCAGGAGTAGGTACGCACGCAATTCTTGATTCTTGTTGGAGGATATATGCGCGTATTACTAGGTATTCTTTTGGCGACTGCGGTAGCCAGTCCAGCCCTCGCTGATATGAAGGTCTCCTTCGATTGGGGACCCACGAAGAAGTGCTTCGACCGTAAGTCGCCGCCAATCACACTCTCTGGTGTTCCGTCCGGCACGGTTAAGCTTGATATTCAGATGACTGATCGCAACGCGATGGACTTCCACCATGGCGGCGGCAAGGTCGCTTATGATGGCAACAACTCGCTTCCATATGGCGCGTTCAGCTATACAGGCCCCTGCCCGCCATCAAAGCACAAGTACCGGTTCACGGTTAAGGCTTTAGATGCCAAAGGGAAAGAACTGGCAACCGCGAAAGCAGAGAAGTTCTTTGGGCAATAAGTAGTCACAGCAGAAACAAAAAGCCGCCCAACCGGTTAAGGCTGAGCGGCTTCTGCAGCGAGAGGACTTCTTTGCAAAAAGTGCAAAGAAGTCGCTGTGGCGCGACCGGCGCGCCAAAAACAAGGGCGGCGCGAACAGGGCGCAACCACATCTTAACCGCGCGTGAGCGCCGCGTGGGCTGCTGACGCTATAACCCGTTAGAACTGGTTATATCTTTGTAGACTGCCTTGGCCGCAGATTAACCACGCGTCGTCCGTCGCGGCGGGCTTTCATAAAGTCTGTCCAGACGATCTGTCAGGCCAGCAATCCCGCTGTCGAAGCGGTTGCCGACGCCCTCGATCGCCTTCATGATCTGGCTGGTCTGTTCCTGCATGCCTGCCTTCGTCACGTAAGTTTCTGCAATGTGTAGCTTGTGGTCGGCGAGCGCCTTCTCGCCCTCATCTGCCCTTTTGTGCAGAGCTACGAATTTGCTATCGAAGAACTTGAACACACCGAATATCGTACCGAATACCGTTATCCCGAACAGGACGACGCCCATCAATTCAGCGCCCGTCATGTGTACGCCCCAAGGCCGACGGCCAAGCTAATGTGGTGCCAATGCACCCATGTTTTCAGATTCATTGTTTCTCCTTCCCGGCGTTGCCGCTTGCCGCCAATCTGCCGTCGCGATCGACATAGAAGTCGCGCAGCGCCAAATGGCGCCGGACGCAAGACAGCAGCCGCTCGCGGTCGGTGATCCAGAGTTGTTCTAGGCGGGCCTGCTCTAGCGGCTTGTCGCCTATGTCGACCGGGCCTTTGCATTTTTCCTGCAACACGCTGTCCGGCTGCGCCAATTTCGGCGGTGCCGGCGGAACGACCAGCCTATCGGACTTGGTTGATGCGGCGCACGCTGGGAGCGTCAATAGCAACGCGGCGAGCATCAGGATCTTGGTCAGCTTCACGCTGCAGCTCCTCGATTTTCTTCTGTAGGGATTCTTTTTCGGCCGCGTCGGCAACGATGCGCGCAGCCTCTCGTGCCTTGGCGGCATTGTTGGCTGCGTCCTGGCGCTCTGTTTCCTTGTCGCGGGCGACAATTGCGGCGGCCTTTAAGGCGGTAATCTCCGCGGTGTACTTGGTCGCCGCCCGCTCGTACCCGCGCTCGTATCCGCGATGGTCGATGTACCAGTACGTGCCGCCGGCAAGAGCCACAGCCAGCGCAGCAACGATGGTGTAAGCGGCTAGGCTGTTGAGGCCCATCGCCTTCATGATGAAGGAGATCATTGGCCCTCCTGATGATTTTGAGAGGAAGTGTCGACGATCGGGAAATCGCCTCCGGCTGGCGAGGTGCCGAACAGGCCACCCGTCGCGTTTGCCGCAGCAGCCTTAAGGAAGGCTCGGTAATCGACATGCCCCACGCCCATATAGGCGCCTGCAATCGCGCCAATAAAGGCGAGTCCGCTAGCCGCAACATAGGCGGCCTGCAGGTAGACGATCGCCAGATAGATAGCACCCCACGCCAGCGCGCAGTTGATACCGACAAGCCATTTGGAGAATCGGCGCTTGCTGGCCTTTCCGGTTGGCGAGGTCATGCGGCCACCTGTGCGGCTGCGGCTAGCGCCTTAGCAAAAACGACGGCATAACCGGCGATCTTCTGCGCCTTATCGGTGCCGTTGATGATGCGGCGGGCACCGACATAATCGCACTTGCCGGCGGCGAAGTAGTCGCCAAGCTTCTTGCCGGTGTACCAGCCTTCGACCATGCCGCGCACGGCAGCCTTGGCGGCCATCTCGTAATCGGTGAGCAGTAGGTCATAGTTCTTGACCAAAGCCCCGCCGAGGGCGAGCTCTTTGTCTGTCTTCTCGTAATTCACGTCCCACGTCGTCTGGACAAAGCCGCGGCCATATGCCACCTGCCCGCCGTTGCGCCCCGGCACGCCATACTTGCGCCCCCTGCCCTTGCCGTACTCGGCAATGGGTTGCATCGTCGTTGCTGTTTCGTGGTAGGCGGTAGCGAGCACATAGGCCGTTTCGTCAGTAGCAAGACCGGTTGCGGCGTCGAGCAGTGCTTCCATGCCGCGGACTTGGCCTTCCAAAAGGCCACGCGGAAACAGCGCGGAGCCGCGAAGCGCCGCGTAAAAGTTTGAGCGGTTCATTGGTATTGATCCTGCTGGTTGAAATAGCTATTGTCCGCGCGCTGCTCACACCTGAGCAGTGGGGCGTCGAAACCCCTCAGAGGCGGCTTTGTGCAGCCGTTACATGCACTCTCCGAACAAATGGTCGGGGAGGCCCACGCGTATGTCCAAGGGGCAACCCTAAAGGCGTGGGCGCTCTCCTCTGAGAGTTTCGAACTCCCCGGCTTGTTCAGGGGAAACTATGCGTCTGATCGCGAAGACAGTTCTGATTATCGGCACAGGTGCTATTGCGACCGCCACAGCGCCGTTTCTGCTGTTGGCTTTTATTGCGCGGGGAGCGGTTGCCGCATACCGGTGGGCAGAGCTTCACGCCGTTTACGATGGCGACGAGGCCCGTCAGGACCGCGCTAGATACCTGAACCGAATACTTTAGGGCCAGCTGATTGGCGTCAGAGCAGCGATGAACTCCGAGATCGATGGCGGCTCCATCGTCCCGGCTGCGACAGCGTCCTGCATGGCGGCCATCTCGGCGAAGACGACGTCCTGCCATGCCTCATAGGCCTGCGCCTCGGCCGCGTATTGCGGGTTGGAGCTGTTCCGCCAGGTGAAGATCGTCAGGCGGCTGTCGTATTGCCGCTCCTGCGCCACGGCATCGAGATGAGCATCGAACGCCGCCTTGTAGAGCTCAAGCGTCGGAGCCTCGCCGGCGATTAGGGCATTCCCGAACGTTCTTATGACCATTGCAAAACCACTCCCGAAACATCGACATTCTTGTTGTTTAGCGTCTTGACACGCCAGCGCATCGACGTGCCCGAAGGCTGGCCGCTGATCGACGCAGTTCCCTCGTAGACCTTGATGCCGTTCAGATTCGTAGAGAGCGACAAGGTGAGCGCCGTCCAGGTCGTGCCGCCGTCGCGAGAGACTTCCGCCGTGACGTCGGTGTTGATCGTGATGGAATCGACTTCGACAAGCTGAACCGCTAGGCGGGCTGTGGACGGCGCGCTAGCCGCTGTGAACGCGGCGGAAACCAGCGTCATGTTGTTGAAGTTGGCGGCGGTCGATTTTGTTTCCATTGCCGACATAATGAAGACGTTCGCGGTCGAAGAGTACCCCGACACGTCTGGCGTTCCGGCCTCGTCAGTTGCACCGTCTTTAAAATACGAAACAAAATTCGTTACAGCAGAGCCAAAGCGAATAGACGCCGATCCTGCCGCCGTATCAAAGGCAACGACATGGTCTTTCGTATTGTCGAGAACGAACGGAACCCAATCGCTCCATACGGTTCCGCCAACAGGCGGCGTGACACTGTTTGAACCGCCGAAGGTCAGCCGAACAGGAGTCGGTCCAGACGCCGCCATGTCCCAAGCGTCACCGCTTGCGGCGGCTTGTCCGACAAAGATATTGTTGATTTGCTTCGGTGTGCCACTAGATGGCCCGGTGACTTGAATGCGAATAAATGTCCCGCTTGCCGCCAAGCCGGCGGCGCTAATGCGAGTTCGATACTTTCTTTGGGTGGTAAGGGGTGCATCAGTATTGACCGGCAATGACGCTACATTCGAAACCGTCGAAGTCGGCGCATACCAGTCATTCGTCGCGTCATATGCCTGATTGGTCGATCCGCCCGTATTCACACCGGTTTCGTCATCGAACGCGTCGGCAATCCCGCCCTTCATCCCCATGCGCGAGCCTTTCAGGTCCGCGATTTCGAGTGCAAGCAGGGCGTCGTTCTTTCCGCCGCTATTAGCTGCAACCGATTCAATCGCAGCCTGGACCGTCGTTGGAGATCCCGGAAGATTGGCGACAGCATTGCTGAACGACACATCGGGGGCCGTGGATGCGAGCCACGCCTTAGCCTGCGTGTTCGTCAGTGTCTTGACTGCTTTCCCGGTCGTCCCGCTGTACGCAACAAGAGCGCCGTCAACGGACGATGCGGGACCGGCGACGACGTCGGCGGCTAGTACGCCGCTATCCTCAATCGTCTTGCCGCTTGTGCCTACATATCGCGGAATACGGCCCGCCACGGACGCACCCGAGCCGACAACATCGCCCGTACCAGTGCCGTCCGTACCTTTCGCGGCAACCAGCGACCAATAGGTGTTTGAAGTCGTCGGCAAGACAGGCGGGGCGTTGCCAGTCGTAGCCTGCAGCGCGATCCATGCCGAACCGTTGTCAAGCACGCCGTCACGTGCCGCGTATGCGGTTGCGCCGGAATAAGCTCCGCGCCAATTGATGCCGAGATCGCCGGCCGGGATGGTGAAGGTGATATCGAACGGATCGCCCGATTCGCCGCTTCCCGTCACGGCCATGCTGGCGTTGGTGCCGGGAGCGCCGGTGATGACAGGCTCGAACGTCACGGCAGGCGCCGGACCTTGCGGACCAGTGCCATAGCTGAACGGCCCGGCCCAATCGCCAGACGTTGCCGATGCCTTGATGTAGAGATCGGCAGGATTGACGTCGATCGCGAGGAACGCGAACCCTTCCGGTCGGTCGTCATAGGTCGCGAGATCTGCGGTATCGCCGGATGCATCGTAGCGATAGAGCGTCCCTGCTTCGAGCCCGACAAGCAGGCGCGACATGATGTTGCTATTGGCCTCGAGCTGCTCGCTGAACGCCGTAGCCCGCAGCAACGCATAGAGATAGGTGCCGGTCGCGCCCGTCCATTCCAGTGCCGCCGTGGCATGCGTGTCGTCCTCGATCGACGCCAGCGGCAGAGGATTGCCCTGGCCCTGCACAAAGATCGTGCCGCCGGCGACGTTGGCGATCTGCCACGCGGTGCCTGTGCCGACGATCGCAGCACTGCCGTTCGTCAGGGAGATCGTCCCTGCGATGTAGTAATCAGCCATGTTGTGGGTTCCTATGCGCCGCGGCTATGCCGGGATGCCGAAGATGTAGTAGCGGATCTTGGTGGCGGGACAGGTGACGGCGTCACTACCGAGCACATATTGATTGTTGCTGTTTTGCGTGTACTTGAGGCGGTAGACGTTCCCGCGGAACGTATGGAAACGGGCGCGATTGGTCGTCAGTTCGACATAAGTGCAGACACCCGACGTCCATCTGACGATACTGCCGCTATCTGGATTTCTCGCGAATCCTGCAGCGGTGAATGGCAGTCGGACGCGCTTCGAAGCGGTCGACAGAGTAGGAGAAAATACTTGGTTCGGGCGCCCTGAACCGTGGATGGTATAGTATTTGATGAACGGGAACAGGCCGGCGCTGCTGAACGTGATGTCTGTAAGCTCATTGTCGCCGACCGGGATGTTGAAAACGCCGGTCTTGATGATCTGAAGACAAGGCCACCGGCTGTCGATGATCACGTCGGCAAGGTTCGGCGGGTTGGCGGCGCCGGGCCGAAGGAACTGAACGACGTCTTGCGTACCGTCGTTAAACTCCCGCCATACATCATTGTCTCCGACTGTTAGCGCGCTACTATCCTGCGCGATGATAAGAATTCGTGCGCGACAAGACGAACCGCTATTGCTGAAAACAAGCGTGTTGCCGCTAAAAGAATATGTCGCGCCGTATTCGTCATCGTCATCCGGAACGCTTGCGGGGAAGACGATTGTTGACCCCTTGTACTGGATGACATCAGCAACCAATTGCCCGCTTACGGTGATTCCCGCCAAGTTCGCGCTAAAATCAAAAACCGTCGTTCCGCTGGGGAGCGCAATATCGCCCGACGCAATGATCTTCGCCGGCCTGGTAGAACTGTCGAAGGCAAGCTGGCTAGGTGTGGCCGTCTCTACGGCGTAACCCGGCTTCGAGACCCGACAGAAGTCTTGGGTAATCTCGACCTGAGTCTGTCCGGCGACCGGCGGCAGAGCGGGATCAAGGATATCCGTCTCGTCCGCAGGCAGGTTCCACACAGAGACGCGCCGATTCTGCCCAGACGTACCGTATGAAAAGAGCACGTGTGCCATTGTGACGCCAGCAAAAACGCCGCCGCCGTCATCGAAGTAGTTCTGGCAAAAACCGTCTTCTAGGCCACCATTCGAATAGAACAAAGTCCCGTTGTTGTTCTCGTTCTTGCGAATGATGCCGTAGGTGTAGACGCCTGAATTATTGACGATTTTGACGTCGAAAACAGGTAAGTCATAATCGAGTTGACCCAGCGTCTGCCAAAACTCCTTCTTCCAATAGAATTCCGTGTTGCCGAGATCGTAGCCGACATTTGCGCGCAAGAAATTGTTCTTGTTGGTTCCTGACGGGAAGAACGATGAGAACTCCCCATTCGCGAAGTTGAGTTGGTCCGATCCGACGAGGCGGACATTGGCATCCCACTTGCTGTTGAACAGGAACTTCGCGACTTCGCTGTCTGGCGTCAGATATGGATCGTAGATATCTGACGCCATTATCTTCACACAGCCGGCGTTTTCAGAGTCGACGCCGACAAACCAAGCTATTGCCATTTGCCTATCCTTAGCCGCTCTTTACCGTGATGCCGTTTTCGTTGATGCGGACCTTGCCGTTGCCAAGATTGATGTCGGCGGTGAGCACCGTGCCGATGTTGGCGATTTGAAGCTTCAACACGCCGTCTTCGTAGGTCATCGGAAACGATGTGTCGCCGCTATCTGGATCCACAACCGAGAACTGGTCGACCGCGAATGCCGCGCGCGATTTCAGGACGCCGGCGTCGGTATAAAGCTCGATGAAGAAGCCGCTCTCCTTAAAGTCGTCCTCGATCGAGGCCTTGAGGAGGATTGCGTAACGAACGTTCACACCTTCTGGAGCGGCGACTGCCTGGAACGCCACCATGCCGTTGGCAAGGTTCTCACCGAATTGCGCAATCAGTTCCTCGGTCTGAGCCACCACGTTGGCGATGCTCGAATTGATGACGACGATCTCTTCCGAGAACGTCGCGCCCTGCACCGCCACCTTGCGGCCGATCTGTTGCGACACACCGCCTGTAATCTGGAGGTTCTGTTGCAACTGAGCGAGCAGCGTCTCGTTGCGACCAAGCCCGGCGTAAAGCTGAGCAAAGACGTCCTTTACTTCCTGCTTCAGGTTGCCGAGACCGACTTCAAGATCCGCATTGCCGCCATCCAGCGACGTCACGTCGATGGGTGTGCTCCAGTTGGTGGTGCGGTCGGCAATCAGCCTGTTGCGGAACTGGTACGTCGTCAGGCTGAGAATGCCCTCCTGAGTGAAGGCGATCGTCTGGTCCGGTGTTAGCTGCCGCTGAAACTTGTTCGTCGGATTTGTCTTGATCCACCACTCGACGAGTATCCCGGTCACTGTGGCGTCGTCGATCGGAGACCACGAAGCGCGAAAAGCGGGATAGGATCGGCCGTCGGCGCCGATGCCAATGACGGCAGCAACAGAGAAGTCCTGCAACTCGTTGAGATAGACCGGCGCGTCGTTCGGAATCGGGATGACCGGTGGGATCACCTCGACAGCGTCGTAAATCGCCCCATCCCGCTCCTGCAGCGACAGAGACACGTTGCGCGGGCCATCGCTGGTCAGCGCCTTGATGGAGCGCGCCTGCACCATGTAGGTCCGGTTGCCATAGCGAGTCGAGTTCCACTGAATCCAATCGCCGGCTTTGATGGTCTGGAACCGCGGACGCAACACAATATCAGCGGTCGCCTCGTAGCGATTCTCGTTGAAGTAGATCGAGGCGAGTTGGTTGGCCTGCCGTTTCGAACGAACGGTAGGCAGTTCCAGATTGACGTCGCGCGTGCGCCTGTCGAGCGACACAAAGCCAGCATTCGTCTGCGTGTCATAGCCAGCCGGCGACCACATGTTCGACGGCTCCGGATAGGTGCCGGAAACGGAATTGACCAAGTCGGCCATGGAGCGGCGCTTCTGAAAGCGCACCGGCTCACTGATGACAAGGTCATCATCGGTGAAGGCCTCGACGATTGGCTGATCTGTTCCGATCAGCGGCCAGGATCCTTCGACGCTGTCGATGACGATGCCACCGCAGGACACCATGGTGGATTCGATGTTGTCGCCGTGCTGCGAGTCGCAATCAAAGACGACAGAGCAGCGGTAGCGCGGCTCGCCTTCGACAATCTCGTCACAGATGTTCATGGCGGTGAAATAGCGGTCGAGCGGAAGATCGGACGCGTCCATCTCCATACCACAGAACACGTTGTCGTTGATCGAGAAGCCGCGCCGGTAATTGTACTCCTGCACGATCGGATTTTCGGAGAACTCGTAGGTCGAATAGTCGT
This sequence comes from Rhizobium sp. SVR5-2C, assembly GCF_056755115.1. Lineage (NCBI taxonomy): Bacteria > Pseudomonadati > Pseudomonadota > Alphaproteobacteria > Hyphomicrobiales > Rhizobiaceae > Rhizobium > Rhizobium sp. SVR5-2C. The sequence goes on from NZ_JBNDHT010000067.1 coordinate 11,184, forward strand.
CCCAGCGATGGGACCCGACGCCCCCAACGGTGTCGTCTTTGCGCGGGTCGTAGAGGCGCGCACCGCGGAGCTCGAAGAAGAAATCGGGGAAACTGTTCAACTTCTCCTGGTCGTAGGTCATCCGCACGATAATGTAGCAGATGCCCGTCCCGATGTGATTGGATGTCCAGCGCCCGAGCGGATTGGAGTGGGACACCAGACCAGCATCCGCGGCCGTCTGCGTGCCGTTGTAGAAGACGAACGAGATGCGCCCGGCGTAATCGCCGCTTGCCACGGAATAGGCGGTCTTCACGGTATCAGATGACGTAACGCTTAGCGACAACAGCTTGCCGCCGGCCCAAATCTTGGATAGGCCATCGCAAGGAAAATCTGAGAATGCGTAGATCTGCTCGAGGTTTTTATTCGAATTGCCGTAGGTGTTCACATAGCAGTCATGGCCGGCAATACCGACAAGCCCGCAGGCAACCTTGCGGCTGACGTTCTCGCCATAGTCGCGCTCGAACTGTGTCCCGCCAGGCTGCTTCTTTTCCTTCTTCTGCGTCAGTTTGCTGACGAGCAGATTGAGGCCGATGCCTACGACAATCTTGCCGATGATGCCGAGGGAACCGAAGAAGGCGCCGGCGGCCGAGACGATAGGCGCAAGAAATGGCATTAGGTCACCTTGAATGCATGAGCCACGGCAGAAGCCGGAAGGAATTCGATAGTGTCGACGCCGCGCGCCATGAAGCCGATGGCCGTGAAGACCCCGCCAGAGAAGACGCCATCGCGGTCAATGACGCCGATATCGCCGCGCTGCGCGAGCGAGACAGGTATCTCTGGAAACTTGGCGGCGAAGGCCTCTTTGACGTTGGCAAAACCATGCTTTAGTAGTTGCTTGGCAGCGCCTGCCTCGGTTTTGTAGCCGATGGCATCCGGATACATCCGCTCGCCGGTCAGCGCCTCGACGGCGTCGTCGGCGATGAGGTAGCAATCGGAGACGCCGTACTTCGCAGGCAACGCCTGATGGCGTGCGATGACGGCATTGAGGCGCTTTTCCCAGCCGGGAAGTCTGGTCATGTGGATTACCTGCTAAGGGATATCGACTCTTGGTGACGGCAATGCTTGTCTCGCCGCGCAACTATGGAGGCTTGAGTGAGGACGATAAAGTTAACCCCGACCGACAACCGAACTGTCATCGTATCTGCCGATGTGGCGGGGCTTCTGTCATCCGAGGACGGCTATGAAATACAGTGCGGCCATTGTGGGCAAACAATGATCAAGGGCTATGATCCTGAAGCCAAACGCTTCCTGCGGATTGACTTTCTCGCCTGCCAACACTGTGGCGGAAATAACCTATTCCATTCAGCACTTCCGAAGGACGAGTGATCCGTCAATAATCGTGATTTCTGCCTTATCGGCAGCGCCGTACTGCTCAAATGTGATGGAGGGTCGCCCGTCTACAACAACGGCGCTCTCCAGGGAAAACGCATACCGCGTTGCCAGCAGATCCTTTAGGCGGGCAATCTCCGCCAGCGCTTCCTGCATCTGGATGAGATAGACCTCAACGCTTTGGCTCAGTGCCGCGACCCTCTCTTCGCAGGTGACGTTACCAATATTCGCGTCCTTCAAGCTCAACTGCATCGTCGCCTCCTCAAAGCCCCTTAAACCCAATCGCGCGAGCCGCACCCGCGGCAGCACTCTTTGCAGTATTGACAGCGGACCCGACCGCCCTGCCCCAATTCACATCGACACGGCCAGCCGTAGCGGCATGCTCAAAGAAGCGGTCGCCGGGATCGCGCCTCCGCTGATCGGCAACGGTGCGCTTGCGTCCATTCACGCGGGAATAGTCCAGTTGCCGGCCTTCGCAGCGCGCTGTGAGATAGTAGCCACGCTCGTCGTCTGCGTTGTGCTCGATGACGTCGAGATAGCCGCGGGCCACAGGCTCCACCTGTAGCAACTCGCCGGTGTCCGGATGAAAGTGGGCGTCGTAAACGACGACCGGCCGATCGCGATAATCCTCAGTCTCAATTTCAGTGAGGATCTCAGGCGTGAGGCCGTCGGACGGACTTTCGGCCAGCGTCAGCGTAAAGCCGCCGTCCGCTGCAGTTCCGGTCCCGCCGCCAATATCTGAGACTTCGAGGAGGCCGAACGGCTGGTAGGTGACGCCGGCAAAAATCAGCGGCTCTCGTCTGGCGATGAAGCCATAGATGCCGGAGCCGAGCTGGACGCGCACCATCTGGCGCGTGGAAATGCGGCCCTCGTCGTAGAGGTCTTTTACTTCGTCTGAGAGGGGCATTTACAGCACCTTGCGGCGCTGGGCGTCCTTGACCGCGGCTATTACGGCAGTTGCGAAATTGGGATCATCAGCATAGGGCCGCGTTCGTCTAGACGTCGCCTCGAAGTCAGCAATCCAACGCTTCCAGCTATCAACGGTGCCACACAGGGCGCCGCCAACGCGGACAATGGGTTCGCCATCGGCGTCGAACTCTCTTCCGATTTCTATAAGTTGGTAGTCCATCAATTGCTTAATCCCTATGGTTGTGCTTTTATCGCGCCAAACTCAAGGATGGGACGATGGCTAAGCAGGAAATTACGGATTATTCGAAGATCACGATCGAGCGCCAACGCGGAGGGTGGGTTGTGCACGTCCACCCGCACGACGGAGGAGTGATCATCAATCGGATACAGCACAAGACGTTTGACGAAGCCGTCGCTTCCATCAAGGAAAGCTACAACGTCTGATTACTGACTCTCCCTCAACTGAAACGAGACCGTATAGAACCGGCCAGAGCGTGGCGCCTGAAAGCTTCCAGGCACAGCACGCATGACGAGCGCCGGACGCGCGAAACGCACGACAGCGTCGGCCTGTGCAACGGTATCGAATGGAGGTGGCTCCACTGCCATGGTGCGCGTCGTATCCGAGCCAGAGACCTCCGTGATGCGGCCAACGTAGTAGCGGCCGGACTTCTCAAGGCCGATCCTGTCACCCGCCGCCAACACCAACGCGGCATCAACACCATTGACAGACAGCACATTACCGTCGGTGACCGAAACCAGATTTCCGGCATCATCCGCCGGCGCTTGGTTCTGTCCATGGGCGGCCGGATAGCATACGAAAGGATGGCGAAAGAGTACCGTCCGCAAGCCTTCGCGCAGCGAAAGCCACCACGCCTCGACGGCGGCATACTGGCTGTAAGTAAGAGGCCGCGTCGTCAGGCTGGCTTCCCAAACGGGATCCTCGATCTGCGTATAGTTGATGAGGCGCGCGCCTGATGGCGACGCCTTCACCGAGTCACGCACAAGGAAATCCGCGGTCACATAGCCAACGTCCGGCAGTTCGCGTGGAAACGTGATTGTCACAGAATTCTCCTGCGCTGCCCGTTCTTGACGGTGTCGATGACCTTGGCCGAAAACTCCGCCTGCTGCTTCGCCATGACCTGCTCCAGCCTTGCGACTGCGGCACTGTCGGCGCCGCGTGCGTCGATGACGGGTGCATAGGTGATGGAGGGGGCGCCATTGTTGGCCTTAAGCGCCTTCATGCTCGGAAGCGTAGGGACAACCTGCGACCCGCGAGGGAGGTTGACCAGTTCCGGGCCTTCCTCACCAACCAGCGCCAAGCCGCCAGGTGCCGAGTTGGTGCCGTTAGCAAAGCCGGGGATTTTGGCACCGCCGCTGAACAGCGATGAAAACCAGTTGCTGTCGCCAGACATGCCGAAGATGCCGTCCAGCGCTTGATCAAGAAGCTTGTTGCCAAGCTTCTGAAGTGCTCCACCGAGCGCGTCGACGGCAGACTTGCCCTCTACGAGATCCTGAATGAACCCCTTGGTCGCGTCCTTGGAAAGATCGCGCCAAGATTCCATATTTTCGCGAAGGCGATCTTGGCTCTCCGAAAATCTATCGGAGTCCGCAGTGGCCTGGCCGGCAGCCGTAGCCAGCGCGAGCATCGCTTCTGCCTGCTCGCGAGCCTTCGGCGTCAGGCCGTCAAAGTTGCCGCTCAGCAATTGCTGAACATCTTTGAGCTCCTTGCCAGCCGCCGTGCCGGCGCTTTGTGCGGCCGAGAGAAGATCCTGCGCGGTTGCCGCTCGTTCAACGCTGAATCCGTAGTCGTTGACGTAAGGATTTAGCTCTTTTTGCGCATCAGTTTGCGCAATGATGGCGGCTGTTCTCTCCTTGACCTGTTTGACCTCGCGTTCGAAGTCGTCGAGTTTCGGCTTCTTGGCTTTGCTACCGCTTCCGGCTGGCTTGTATTTGTCGTCGGTGATATCGACTTTTGGCCTAGGAAGGCCGCCCTCCGGCAGATGTGGTCCCTGCATCTCGCCGAGACGACCACCTTTGGCGCTTCCCGCAGCACTCAGGCCATTGCCGCTAGCGAAGTTCTGGATAGCTGCTGCCGTAAGCTGGCCGCCAACTTTTGCCGCCTCTTGCTCGGCGTTTTCGAACGCTCCGCTTACTCTGTCGCCAGCGTTACTGTTGTTCTTCGAACTGCCAAACTTAATCAGGCCACCAAGAATGGCGTCGCTGCCGGTCCTGTCTTTCAGGAACGCACCAATGCTGTCGCCAAGGTCACCTGTACGAGTGACGAAGCCAAGCCAGTCCGCCCATTCCTTACCGGCAGAGTTTATGTCGGAGATAACACCATGAACTTCCCTGATCTGCTTGAGCATTGAAGAGAAGTCGAGACCATCAATCGTGGTCTGGAGGCTATCAAAGGCGCCGCCAAGTTCATTGGCAACGTCTTTGTTTTCATTGAAGCGTCGCGTCGCATCTGTGAGGCTGTTTCGCAGGTTAGTGAAGCGTTGGGCGACAGTTTCTGTCGCGCCGGAGAGGCGCTGATCCAGAACGTCCGACCCTGCCTCGATGCCATCAAAGAGGGCCTTGTTCGATATCTGGCCGCTCTTTACCAATTGTGTCAGTTTGGAAACAGAACCGCCAGCCTGCTTGATGCCGGCCGCGGCAGCCTGAAGCAGAACCGGAAGTCCATCAATAAGTGAATTGTACTCTTCAGCCTGTACTTTTCCCGATCCAAGCGCCTGCGAAAGCTGAAGTAGTGCGCCCTGCGCCTCTTCTGCTGTGGAGCCCTGCGCCTTTAGCGCCTTACCGACGTTATCCGTCAAGCCGACTAATTGGGCGCTCGTAATTCCCAACTCTTTCTGGTTGAGCGCAACGCGGCTATATAGCGTAACCAAGCTTTCCAGCGGCGCGGCATTAGCCTGCGCTGATTTGAGAAGAGCCTGATAGGTGGATTCCAGTTCTTTTCCGGAAAGGCCGGCGACCTTCAGCGCATTGTCTATCTTGGTAGCAGAATCCGAGAGGCTCTGAAATCCTGACGCGCCACCTATTAGTGCGAACGCTTTTGCAGATGCCGCAGCGATCCCGCCAAAGCCACCGCTAATGCGCTTGTTCATATTAGCGAAGCGGGATTCGATAGCACGAGCGTTCTTGTTAGTGATGCCCATCGCCCGATTGAGCGAATTTTCATACTTGCGGATATCAGCGCTAAGCTGCACCACGAGACGCTCGAGGTCAGTACTTGCCATACGTTCGATCTCGTTCTATTTATTGGTGTATGGGGATACAGAAGCGACGCATGTTCTGCGAAGAAGAGGTGACGATGGTGCTTGCCGAAAGGCAGACACCAAACCACGTCTTGCACCTGCTGCTGAGTGTCTTTACCGGCGGATTCTGGATACCGATCTGGATTATCGCCGTGCTATTTGCTAGCGGCGCGTACCGATGCCCGCGCTGTGGAGCAAAAACGCTCGGCTACGTGCCAAAGAAGTATAAGGCGGCCCTAAAGACCGCCCCTATTCCTTCGACTTAAGCCACTCGAACAGGTCGTCGGCTTCCTTGTCGCTTATCCTGCCTTCGTCGGCGCTATTGGCTTTGACGTAGCCTTCGACGGCGGACATGAACTCCCACATGCTGGACGCCTTAACGTCGGCAACGGTCCAGCCCATCGCAGCGCCGCTGCCGTATATCGCGCCAAATCTCAGCTTGCCGTTTGGCAGATCGTCTATTGACTCTCTGCCTGGCTCGCTTCCTGACTTGGCGCGTCGGCTTCCCCCAACGGTTCGTCCGGAGCGCCGATCAAGCCGGCGGACAGAATGGCAACAGCGTATGGGTGATTTTCCATCGGAGGGCGCGCCTCTACATAGGTGCGAACCAGCTTGAGCGCCCTCACCGGCTCAAGGCCGCCGCCAATCAGACCGAGGCGAATGACGTTCGAGATGTCCTCGATGCGCCACTGGTGTAGGTGCAGACGGTTCAAGACCACGTATGGGCCGCTGTCTGTCTTCTCCTGCAACTCCGCAAGTTCGCCCCATTTTAGGGCGAACCGATAAGTGCCATCAGCCCAATCGAGATCGATAGCTGCGCTGCGACTCATACAGGCGCCGTGCGCGTAAGCTCGCCGTCAGACTGCATCTCGACCGACATCGTAACGCGGCCGCCCTGCTCAGCGGAGGGATTGAGGGAGTTTACGTGCATCAGGCCGGTCCAAGTGATGGTCTTGGCCGGGAATTCAATCTCGATCTTGACCGGAACGGAATTGACGTTTTCCCACGCGTCAAGCCAGGTCTCAACGGACTCAGCAGCCATGACCCCCTCGCCGGAAACCGACGCTGAAAGCGTGCTAGCGTCGCGGCCAATCCAGGCGACTGCGTCCGGATCGTTGCAATCCGGCAATGTGACGTCAGTTAGATCCTTCGTAAGCGTCAGGCTCTTCGAGGTAAAGCCGCACGGTGCGGTGTAAACTATGGGCGTGGCTTCATCGCCGAGGAGGATTCTGAATTTGCCAAAGCGAGCGGTCGACGGTGCGGCCATGATGGTCTCCAAATTGTGGTGGTGATCGCGGGTCGTCCCGCTGCGTGGTGCCGGCTATGGAATTTCCACGAAAGCCGTGATGCTGATAATGGCGCGATTGGTTGCGCCATCTGCTTCCCGCTGGTAACGGGTTATGCGATGCCTGATTGATGCGAGTGCATTGGTGGCGAGGCTGAATTCAGCCTCGTGCAGCGAGGCGCGAACCGCGCCGGCTATCTTGCGGACCTGTGCGTCGCCAAACGCCTCGCCAGATCCCCACGACCAGCATTCAATCTGCATCGTGACTTCAAGGCCGTCGATACAGTCCGCGTCGTCTGTGGTGGCGTCAGATGGACCCATAGAGATGTAAGGCGGCGTAATCGTGCCGTCTGGCGGTCGGTCATAAACTCGATTGCCAACAAAAGTGGTGATGGCAGTATCCGCCTTCAGGCGCGCGATGATGGCGGCCTTAAGTTCGTATGTCGGATCCATGGGAGTCCTTGTTAGGAACCGGCGGCCACTTCTTTGGCGGCCTTGTTGATGGCGCGGGTGATGCGGCTTTTGACGCGTTTGCGGTTTGCTCTAAAGCTCACAAAGAAGAAGGGAGATGCGGGAACGTCCGGAATGGTGGCGCCCGCGAATAAACCGCCGGCGGTGTGCGACTTAGTGCCAAATTCCACAAAACGCGCGTAATACGCACGTTCATTGCCGGCGTAGATTGTGATCGTCAGATCGCCACCGACAGACTGGACTTTTCCAATCGTCAAAGCTCCCTTCGGAGCGCGTCCAAACGTCCAACCGATGCTATCCTTTAGGTCGCCGCTGTCTGTCGGAACAAGCGCCTTCATCAGCGCAACAATCTCGTCCGCACCCTGCTCCATCGCTGTGCGTATGCGCGCCTTGGTCACGGTAGGCAGCCGATCCAGCTTTCGCTGTAGTTCCTTGAGTCCCTTTATGCTCGCCGCCATCAGCCGTCCGTCTGCCCGCCAACCGTAGCCAGCATGTCGATATAATCGTTTTTCTGCGACACGTTCACCGGAGGCGATACAATCCCGTAAACTGCACCTGTTCTAGCATCCACGGCCCGCCAGGTGGTGTCCACCGCCCTTGTCGCGGCATGTGAGCGAACGCGGATTGTCACCGGCTGGAGACCTTGCAAGCGGGAAGCCATGACGGCTTCGGATCCCATACGAGGGATAATCTCCGCGGCATCGGTGAATACCGTGGCGAAATCGCCGACAGTGGGGTTTCCAAAACCGTCGTCGCTAATGTTGCGCTGCTGGAACGCTACTCGCGATCTAAGCTTTCCTGCCGGCATAGGGTGGCCTTTCCGTATGTTCAGCCTTGCCGACCGCCATTGCGTTGGCAGCGCAAGCGCGCGTTACGTTGGCAACGCTGCCTGCCCTATAGGCTATCGTGACTTGTGGGCGGGGCTTGAAGTCATAGTCTGCAACAAAGCGGACCCACATTTGAGCACCTTGCCTTTTGCCGGCCTATGCGCCGCGCCTGTGGTTGCGAATTCCCGGTGGACATATGGTCAAGCGCACTCTTCCTCGGGGATCGTCCGCCAGACACGCCATGGCGCCAGGAGAGCCCGAACGGGCCGCGGCATCACTGCGTCACCGGCGTCAGTCTTGCCGGCCTCTCTGGTTTCAAAGAGCTCGCCGACCATGAGCAGGATTGCCGCCGTGATGGCCGGCGTTAAAACCATCGCTGTCTCATCATCCACCGGTAGGTCGGCATCGGCGGCAACAACCACGCGGTCCAGATACTCGACAATGATGCTCTCGGCGGCCGCCTGATAGATGGCGATCTGGGCATCCTCGTCATCCCACGATACCCGCAAGTGAGACTTAACCGTTTCAAGTGACAGCAGGGCCATGTTAGGCGATTACTGCAGCGGTTGCGGCGCTCGTCGCCGAAACGTGGCCGGCGTCGTTCGTGGCCGTAACGGTTACGGTGATCGTCTTGCCGACATCACCAACAACCGGAACGTAGGTTGCTGCGGTTGCTCCGCTAATAGCCACACCGTTGGCCTTCCACTGCCTGGTGAAGGTTGGCGAGCCTGACCACGTTCCAGTCGTCGATGTCAGCGTCTGGCCAACCTGTGCCGTGCCGGTGATGGCTGGCGCGACAGAGTTGGCGGGGGCGCCAAGGCCATTCGCGACGCCTGCGCCGAGATAACTGGCGAAACGCCTCTTGCGGACAGATGCACTAAGCATTCTTCTTACCCTTTCCGCGTGGCGTCGGCTTTTGTTCCGGTTCGTCGCGCACGATCTCAACATATCCATATGCAAGGAGCTGCTTCGCGACGTAGTTCGGAAGGTCGATAACGTCGCCCTTGCTAAGGCGGCCATAGTCGCCAACAAGCGCCTTGATTGCTTTGATTTTCATGGTGTTTTCCTAGAGAGAAGGGCGGCCCGAAAGCCGCCCCGCTACAAATTAGGCCGGGTTGACGTCGCCGGTGACGAATGCTTCCGGACGGTAAACCGCCAGGGCAAGACGCTCCTCGATGCGGATCGTGAACATGTTCTTTTCGAAGTCGTCCACGTTCTCGCTGGAGAGCAGCACTTCGACATCCATGCGATCGAAGATCTGAGCGCCCAGGTTGAAGGCGCCGGTCAGGAACGAGCCAGCAGCAATCGCCTGCGTCTGCACAACCGGAAGGCCCCAGAGCGTCGGACCCATCGGAGACATGGCGTTGCCCACGATGTAGTTGCCGCCAAGATCCTTGGTGAGCTCAATCTTCGCCCAGTCGGTAGGATGCAGAACGAAACCGCTTGCCGGGTATTCCGCCAGGATGACCTGCAGAATGGCAAGACGAAGGCGGTCGATCGCGGTCTCTTCAGCCGGCGAGAACGCCGCAGAGAAGTCAGTGGCCTGCGGCAGGATGCCGTTCAGATTCTGGCCGGTGCCGTCGCCGTTGAGAAGCTGATTCTCCTCAACGAACTTCAGGCCATAAGTGCCGCGTGCGTTGATGTAGGATGCCAGTGCCGGCGCATCATCAAGGATCTGACGAGAGGCCTTAAAGATGTGAGCCAGCGTGCGAACCTGCGTGCTGAGCAGGTTGAAGGTCAGGTCAGACTTCGGCTTGGTCGTGCCTTCCGCAACAGGGGCGGCTGAGTTCGTGAAGCCGGTCTCCTTCACGTATTCAACGCTGGACGACGTAGTACGACCAGGCGCGATGAGATCGCGGATAGTGAGCTGGCGGTTCGGGGGCGCAACGATGCCGGGGACGCGGGCGCCAGGAACCAGAGACGTACCGGCAGAGCGTCCAGCGCCGACGGTGGTATTCGCAGACGTGATGTCGGCGCGCTCCATGGCGACGCGGAAACGCCCGCGCTCATTAAGACTGAGCCGACCGTTCTCGAACGAGGCGTTCTCAACGATATGATCGCCGATACCGCGAGCAGTTGGCATGCCACCCTCGGTTACGCGATCGGCGGCCTTCTCGAGCTCACGAACGCGGGTGACGGTCTCGCCGAGTTCGGACAGAGCCTTGTCTACCTTGCCCTTCAGTTCGGCGGAAACTTCGCCGGTAGCGGAAAGCTTTGCAGTGAAGTCGGAACCGAGATTGCCGACCTGTTCCTTGATGGAGGCCAAAGACTGGCCAAGCTCGCCGATCTTCTCGGCAAGTGCATTATCGGACATGAAGTCCTCCTGATGTTGTGGTGTGTGGTGCCCGCTAGACGCGGAATGATTTCGCTTCGGTCAGAAGCCTTTCGACCGCTGCCAAAGCGGCAGCATCCGCATCGACATCAGGTTCCCCCTGATCCTTCTTGAGGTAGAGCCGAGCGGCCCGCTCTGCCTCAGAGCCCGTCAAACCCATCAGTCCCCTGATGCCGTTTTCGAACTCGCGAACTGTAATTTTCTCGCCGGCAGCCATCTTGGCGACTAGCATTTCTGCGGCTTCGGCGCGCGCCTGGTTCTCAGCCTTCACGCGCCGCACGTATGCAGGCTGCGTATCGGCTCCGAAGCGCTCCAGCGTCTCCTCAAGCGTGGCAACGCGGTCGACCATGCCGCGATCCATCAAGGCTTCGGCAAAGAACACCCTGCCCTGCCCGAAGCCGTCCTCGACCTTGCCGACGGTTGTGCCGCGGCCTTCTGCTACGGCGGCCACGAACCGGTTGTAGGACCGGTTAACGCCTTCCTGAATGTGCGCCAGCGCATCCTTGCCAAGCGGCTCGGTCTCGTTGCCTTCGACCTTGTGCTTGCCGGCCGAAATGTACGTGCGTTTTATGCCGCGCTTCTCGAGAGCAGCGGAAACATCATCGTGCGCGGTATAAACGCCGATGGATCCTGCACGGCCAGAAGGCGTGACGACGATTTCGTCTGCCGAAGAGGCAGCCCAGTAGGCTGCGCTGGCCGCCAGAGCGTTTACCTGCGCAATAATCGGCTTATCGCCGCCCCGCAGGCGTCGAATCTCGGTCGAAAGCTCTTCCGTGCCTGGAACCGAGCCGCCGGGGCTATCGACATCAAGCACGACGGCTTTGACATCTTCGTTTGCCAGAGCCGCATGCAGTGATCGACGAATGCCGGCGTACGACGTGCCGCCGGACATCGCCGAAAAGGCGTCCATCTTGTTGGCCAGCACGCCGTAAACCGGGATAACGGCCACTTTGCCGTCGGTCTGCGCGATTTCCTTGGCTCGCGCATCGGAAACGGCGGACGCAAACTCGGTTGAAAAAAGCTTATCGCCCTCGGCGCGCGCAACCAAGACATCCGCTAGAACACCCAGTTTTTCGCGCTGAATCGCCCACGGCTCGGCCAAAAAGGCCGTTAGAACGTGTTCAAATTTCATGATTTTCCCTTATGCAGCGCGTTTCTGCGGCTGTTCTTGCGGTTGCGGCGCCGCTGGCTGTGTGGCTGCCGGCATTTCGCCAAGCTTATCGAGCGGCGTCATCGTGCCGTTCACGATCGCGGTGTCGCCGCCGTCGACTTTCGACTTATTCTCGTACGCTCGCGCCTCGTTCGGCGTGTAAATGCCGTTCGTGACCATTTTCGACAGGAACTCGGCCCTTGCGGCGCTATCGCCCCGAAGAAGACCTTCTATCGAAAATTTCACTACGGTCGTTTTCCGCGTCTGCGGCGTCAACAAGTCCCGATAGATCGACGATTCAATGCTGCGAAGCAGCGGCACAAGGCAGGTCTTGGTGAACTGCAGGATCAATTGCTCGATGCCGCTTCCCCAGGTCGTCGTGCCGTTGGCCGCGTGACCGATCATGACCGGCGGGACGCCGAAGATGCGGCAAATCTGCTCAACGCTGTATTGCCGGCTCTCCAACATCTGCGCGTCGCGCGGGTTGATGCTCAACGGATAGGGCTTGAAGCCGGCCTCGAGCACGGTCACGCCGCCCGCCTTGTCGGCGCCAGCGAACTGCGTCAGTGTATCGGCGATCTGCTTGCGCTGGTCGCCCTTAAGGATCTGGTCTGAGCTGACCAACAGCGACGAAAGCAGGCCGTTTTTGAACATCTTGCCGGCCGTCTTCTCGCCAGCCATGGCATTGCCGATGACATTGCGCTCAAAGCCGATCGGCGACAGGCCGCGGTCGCATCCTGGCAGTAGCGCACCGCGGATATGCAGCATGTTCTCAGCCGAAATCTTGCGCTTGCCGCCCTTACCGCGGTTATTTACGCGCTCCGTCACCTCGTAGTAGCGGACATTGCGGTCATCACGGCAGACATCAACGCAAAGCGGGTCGAACGGTATCAGCGACGATATGGCGTCGCCGCGCATCTTCTTCTCTGCGAAGAAATTACCATCGAGGCACAAGCACATGGCAACCATGGCCCAGAAATCTGCAGCCGTGTCGTCAAAATTCGGCATGTCGTGCAGTAGCTCGTAAAGCTGGCTCTGCTTGTCGACCGTTACGCCGTCATCCTTGTAAACCAGGCACGGAAGCGTCTTAACTGAATTGGCGATGAGGTTGACGCAGGCCCAAACAGCATCAAGCTGCATCGCCTTGTCATACGTCACCGTTTCGCCGCTGGTGGTCTCGGTGCCGAAGTATGCCCGCCAAGGGCCGGTCAGCAAGCCAAACGGCTTTCCAACCCAACTTAAAAGCCCCATGGGTGCTCCTTACGTGCTGCTGCGCTGTTCGCTTTGTGCTGCGGTCACCATGTTACGGTGATCATGTTGTTGACGAAGTCGTCGATGTTGTGCTGACGCGATTCGGGATTGCGGCTCATCAGCATGACGGCGTTGAATACGGCCACGAGCGGGTCAATCTTGGCTCTGCCTGCCGTTTGCTTCGTGATAAGCACGGCGCCGCCGCGAACTTCGGTCTTGGCGTTGCCAACGCACCAGTTCATCAGGCGCGAGCCAGTGTGCCAGAACGTCTTGTTCTTGAGTTTGATCTCGATTCCCCATGACGCCGGAGAAAGCGCCGCGCCCTGGCGTATGGCGGTCAGGATGTTGCCTTCAATGCCACGTGATGACAACTCGTCGACAAGCGCGCCGATGCCAAACGGATCGAGACCAACGCCGTTCTCGTCAGGCAGCAAGCCAGACTCTCTCACCATCTCCACGATTTCAGCAGCATCCCTGATGGGCTGCAGCGCATCTTCGCAGATGACTAGATCCTTATCGTCTTCGAAGTCTCGAAGCATTGACGCAATGTCTTTGCGCCTCTCCAGAACATCGTCATGCGCCCAAGCCTTCGTCCAGCAGAGCCAATCGCGCGTCTCGCGCTCACGTCCGACGACCGCCAATCCGAACAAGTCGTCAAGCCCGCCGCCGTCGATGCCGATCGTAACTACTTCTGACCTCGCAAGAAGGTCTTCAAGCGCCAACTTCGTGGCTGCACCTTCCCAATAGTCGGCGCCTGGCCATCTGTCAGAACGAAGATTTAGGCCGATCTCGACATTGAGGTGCTTGGAAAGAAACGTGCGCCGGGTGTCACCGTCGCCAGCCATTTCCTTCTTGAGTTCGTCCTCTAGCCACTCCTTACTCACCGATCTCCCGATATTGGGGTTGGTGATGTAGAAATTGTCAGGCTCTAGGTATGCCTCGCGCTCCCGCATGCGTCGCGGGTATTCATAAATGACGCCGAGGCTCTTCCGGTCCTCTATCTCGCCGTCACGAAGACCGCGGTAATAATCCAGCTTGGCCTTGAACACGCCAGCAGGGGGCGCGTCAGACTGCGTCGACAGGTAGATCGTGAAGCCTTCTGGCTTCGAAATCAGGCCGCCGGTTGCCTCCCGCAACATGGCGTCTGCCGTTTCTTTCTTGCCGAACAGCCATAGCTCATCGACGAGCACGAATGCGGCTTTCTTGCCGGATACCGTGTCGTTGTCCGCCGCAACCACCTTCAGCGTTGCCTTGGTAGTCTTGTGCGTGATCGTCTTGCGGTGATCCTGCACATGAAGCTGACGAGACAGAACTGGATCCGCGCGAACCATATCAGCGGCTGGCTTGAACGCGTTGTCGGCAACTTCCTTCGTCGGCGCCAGGATCAAAAGCTCGGCTGAATTGCGCCAATTCCTGATGAGCGCCGTAACCATGATGCCGGCCGCGATAGTGCTCTTGGAATTTTTCTTCGATATGAGCAGGAAGAATTCGCGAATTAGACGCCGGCCGGTTGCAGGATCATATGCGCCGAAGATGGCGGCAACGAAATCAAACACCCACTGGCCGCAGGCCTCACCGAATGTCGGCGATCCTGGCGCGTCCACAATGCGGAGCGCCTTGAATACTTCAAGCGCGGCCTCTGCCTCGGACGGGAACAGAGGGGCGCATGGAATAAGCGATTCCTTGGCGACGATGCGCTCTTCCCAATCTGGGCAAGACGTAGTCCATTCCATTATTCACCAGATGCACTGGGCGGCGGTGGAGGGGTTGCGAACTTACCCTCACGAGACAGCCGCTCGGCCTCTTCCTGCTGCTGTTCTTTCTTGCCCCCCGCTGCGTCGCTTGCGCGAGCATGCACATAAGGAGCCGCGGCGATGGCCATGCGATCGCGTCTATCGCCATCTGACTTTTCGTCGTTCATGACGGTGAGCATGTAGTCCAATGGAGACATGCCGGATTGTCGCGCTGCCTTTTTGACGTCAGGCGCAACCTTAATTGGCTTTGCTTTTGGCGCCTTCGCCCCCTTGGGGCGCCCAGCGCCAGGACGAAAACCGCCACTTGCCATATTTTGAATTCAGCCCTACGGGCTGCCTCCCATAAAAAATCAAAGAGTCAGAAAAAGTTGCGTACATGAGTGGGACGCGGGTTCACCGGCTGGAGGCTTCCAGACTTATGGAATACCCCTCTGATGTGACTTTTTTCACATTGTCAAATATTGCCCGGTCGCGCAATATTCTTTCGCGATATTTGATTGCGCCGACACGCAATATTATTACTCGACGCCCTGATGTCGATCACATCACCACCAGACGCCAGGCGGCATCGACTGCTCTTGCCTCTGCTTCTCTGTCGAGTGACAGACATCACAAAGGCAGGTCAAATTACCGCGATCCCAAAATAGCTCCGGATCCCCGCGGTGAGGGCGCCGATGGTCAGCGACAAGCTTGGACGTGTCGGGTTCGATGCGTCCGCACATCTGGCATGTGAACATTGCTTCGACGAGCACATCCCATCGCATGTCTCGCCATCGCTTCAAGCCATACCACTTACGCCATGGAGCGCGCTGTGCACGCTCCTGGTCTCTGGTGATGGGCTCTGCCTTGGTGATGGTATGAGATGCAGATGATAGGCGAGGCTTAAGCGTGGAGAGCTTTGTCATGTCGAACGACATTTCGGGGGATTAGGCGGCCACCTGCTACCCGCCAGCAGAGCGCGTTTCCCTTAGTTTCGCGTATTCCTTGAGGCCGAGATGCACTTTGAACCGTGATGCAGAGTTGTCCCAACCAGCGTTCGGATCGCTATACCTAAAGGACCATGAGCTGCCGCCGTAACCGCTCCTGGTTTCATATCCTATGACCGAGAAACGGTGCATCAGTTCAAGCGCTTTATCAGCATCAACTTTGTTCGCTTTGGATTTGCGTCTTTCGTACTCTTCCACGAATTGACGTCGCTCGAAGGTCAATGTGCTGATACTCGAGCAAGCTTGCAAGGCTTCAGCCCATTCGCTCCAATGTGGCGCTACCTCGTCATCAAGCTCATTCTTTAGGTACGAAGAATATGCATCTCGAGAAGCGACAATGTCTTCGTTGACAATCACGGTGTTAGGCGAATCCCGCCGCTTTGCTTCGTTAAGCGCGATGTTGAGGAACTGGATGACATCTCTTGGCCGATTGAATGTCCGAGCAAGAACATGGCTCCATTTTGATTGGGATCCCCGCATCAATGCCGGTTCACTCACTGTCTCCCAAGATGACTCTTTGCCAAGCTTCGCTCGCAAACGTTCGTTAATCAACCGCAATAGATCTTCGCTTTTCCAATTGAGGTTGAGCGCAAGGGATTGGCTAATTTTGTTTTTATCGGAAAAGCTCATCTCGTCCCAAAGGTCCGATCGAAGATATACGACTGGGCTTACAGCGACACCGGCCGCAGAACTTTCCCGCCGAACCTCTCGTGCAGCCAGCACCAGGCCAATCAGCATGTGTCGACGTTCATCCGTCAACCTATCCAGTCCCTGATCAAGCTCGTCGAAATGTAGATTCAAGCTCGAAAGCCGCAGATCTTTTGCTACTTCGTAGATTGCCGCCATGATGGCACCTGACAATGCGTTTAGCTCAAGACCAAGGTTATGATCACCTTTCTTCCGTTCGAGCTCTACACCACCTAGTTGATTTCCAAGCACAGCGGGCATGAAATTGAGTTTGGAAAATGAGAGTTTCCTAGGTTGGAGGATCTTATTGAGATCCGGATTTGTTCCACCGTAGTTTTCTTCGAGAAATTTATGAATAACGTCCGATTTCGTGCTTAAGCTACTAGTCGGGGAACTAAGTAGAAGGGAGGCGAGTTCAACGGCGATAAGGTAACGCCAAGAGGACACATAAGCCTCAATCTCTGAGGCTCCATGATCAATACGCGTTGCATGAATGGACCAAGGATAGCCGCGGAGACTGAGGGAGCGCGAAGTGCGATTGTCCTGACTTTCTGAAAAGTATCTGACCAAGGCCGTCTTGCCAGTGCCTTTACGCCCGAGCACCAGAAAGACCTTCCCACTCTTTATATCTTCCACCGCATTCGTGGACAGAAAGTAGTCAAGAACTGCGTCATCCTCCGCAGCAACGTCTCCGAAAGAGTCGAGATCAGCTAAGGTTTTGGAATTCGTCATAAATAGCCCCTGTATGTTTTACATGGGGTAGCGCGTTATAGTTGCGCTCGCAAGGTCGGACGAAATAATTCAAATTTGAGTGGTAGGGAGTGACCTGAAAGCCGCAGCCGATCGAGGTGAGAGCCCTTCACGCACTCGCTCAGGGTAGACGCCCTGGCCCGGTTTATACCCGGTAATCAAAAACAAAAGCGGCCGCTCAACCCGGAGGCAGCCGCAAGGATTGCGCAAGGGTCGCGTCTCCTCACTCTGATCCTTGCTCATCAGGAACCCTCAGACTCCTCTGTGCGTTCTGTGCCGGCAACCTAGGAGCCCTAAATGGCAGACGACAAGACAAAGAAGGATAAACAGGACGCAGCCGGATAGCAGCGGGCGAGCCATACGAAGTGAGTTATTTCGCTCGAAAGCACGGCATCTCAGCCGAAGATGCGCGGCGTATTATTATGCGGCATGGCTCGGATCGGGACGCGTGCGATAAGGCAGCCAACCGGCTGAAATAGCAAGCGCAGCGGGGAGCCAGCGTTGCCAGCTCAACCCACCGCGCGCATCACCGTCAGCCGGAACGAGGCCGGCGCCAGGTGATTCCAATTCATTGTTGATAAACGTTAGGTCCAGATCCGGTATCCGACCTATGCACCGACCGTTCGGAGAACGCGAAGCGCTACCAACAATGTGGTGACGCAGCTAACTGGTTTCCAGATGCACGTACGAAACTAATACGGCAGGGAGCACTTAAGCTCGACCTGCCGCATGATTACCAAGGCTGCGAGAGGAGGACGCGCCGAGGTAATGGGGCAGCACCCGCCAAGCGGATGCCGAGGACAAATCGCCATGGGCGAATGCCCAAACATCGCCGTGGGCGCATGCTAAGTGCAGAGGCGTGACCACGGCGTACCAGAGAGGCAAAGAACGGATGCGAGCGCCGTAGCTGTCGCTATCCTTCCCAGGAGTTACAATTTCCTGCCTTGCCAAGAGTTACGCCCGGCTGATCTCTCGCCGAGCGTCCGTCGCAACTAATCTGTGCGCCCGGAAAGGTGTGGGAGGCCTGAGCCTCCCTTCACCCTTAAGGGGGTTTAAAAACGCAGAAACTTCCCTACGCCAGCTCCGCTGCGTATTTGGCCAGTTCCATTGCCTCCAAGAAATTGTCGTTTGCCGCGATAAGGAGACGTCGACCGGCCTCGACAGCATGCCGGCCTTTGTATCCTCGAGCTTCGCCGATCTGTGTGAGGCTCTTTGCCGACATTGCCTCTGTTAGCAGTTTGACATCTTTGTCCTTCATTCCCTGCAGCCCTCGTGCAAACTCCTCCTGATCTACTCGCTCAGACACGACGTCCTGCCAAGCCTGGCTGCCGCTCTGCCCGGTAGCCACCTTCACGAGGCCGGGAAAGAGATGAGCAAGGTTGGCTGGTCCTGCCGGAAAGCCTGCTGGGCAATACTTGACCTGTGGCATGACTTCCGTACCGGCGATTGCGTCGGCCAACCACTGGCGTTCCTCGGCTTTTGTTTTGGGGCCTTTTCGCGCCTTGCGCTCCGACTTGGTAACCGGCCGCGCGAACCTGGCGGCGAATAGACCGGGTATCTTATCCTTCTCCTTCGGTGCGCCGAAATAGCTATTCGAGAGAGCCACCTCGACAGGATCCGGAGCAGAGCCCTTGTCCCTCGTCGACTTTTCACGGCAGCCAAGCATTGCACCCACTGGCATTCGGAAGTTGTGATCTATCACCTTGCCTTCGACAATCTTCTGCCCTCGCTCAGTCTGCGTTCCGTCGCTGAAGCGTAGCTTGCCCCACCTGATGGTCACCTCGTGGCGGTTGCCATCGTCGTCGACGTGGAAGCCTTTTTCGATATCGGCCTCGTCCTTCGTCTCGCGCATTATTGTCGCAATGCTCGGAATGATTTCGACAGATCGCTCGACGTCCAATTGCTCGCCCTCTTCGGTCGCCGCGTGGTTGTCGTTTGCCGGCGTCAGGCTCCAATTCGATTTTATGGGCGCTGGCTGTTCGACCGGCACGCCTTCGCCTTCAGCCACACCGACAGGGCGACGGTACATCGCCAGCAGCGAGGAGAGCTCGGCCAAATCACGATGCCGCGGCTTCTCATTCCTTGCCGCACGACCGAAGATATCGTGGTCATGCTTGGGAGCCGTAGCGCGCCATGCTTCGACGGCTTCGCGGTGTTCTGCTGTGGTTCTCATCAACGTTCCCCTCGTTTTGCCTGCAGTTCGTTGTAACGCGACACAGCCGCCTCGCCCTTTTCACTGCGTCCCAGGTAATGTGCTCCGCCGGATCCCCTGTGCCACTTGAGCATCTTTCGCTGGCTGAGGATAAGCTCGGTTCTGTCGTTGATTTTGCGATGCGTGCTGCTTTCGCCTCGCATGAGAAAATCGGCTTGCACCCTGGTGAGGCGCAAGTCTTTTGCGGTCCATCTCGCCAAATGTGGTCTCCTCTGGAGGAGGTGGAAATTGCTTCGCTTGACGGCGCGAAGTCGTGGAATCGACAATGTCTGATTGAAGAAAGAATATGCTGTAAACTGGCAAATTTGTCAAGATACATGCTTGACAGGAAGGCCTAAGTGTGCATGTCGCCGCTTCGGCTGGGGAGATCGTGTCGCAGACCGTAACGAGGCTGTCGACAACCGGTCTTAGGATGTTGACCGGATAGTGGCCGTGTCGTCTGTGTACGTCCTGAGTGTTGCGGGACGTAGCTTTCGTGGAGCATTTTCCCCACCACCACTTTTTGAATTTTCGACACTCACACCCACCCACCCCACCTTAAAGTGGGGGTGGGGGTGGTGAGGAAGTGAGTTTTTCCTCACCTTCCCCACTTGATCCTCACCTTAAAAATCCGAGGTGGGGAAAACCGGCACAAGGCACGGACGGGGAGTTCCCTTGTGGTCTTCGCGCATCTCAATCGTGAAATGCCCCTCCCTCTTCCAGGCATCGAGCATATGTTTCACGCGACGCTTTTCGGCTGGATCGGCTAGGTTGATTCTAAGCGCTTGAGCCACCTGGTACCCGGCCCACTGAGGTGACTGAATGCTTTCACGGCAATCACACCCACCGATCTTGCGCTTTATTGCCGCTAGCTCTTCCTCCGAAACCGCTGCGGTTAATTCTGAACTCGACGGCCAGCGCCAAGCTTCGACAACGCCGATTTCATCACCAGTCTTGATCAGACCTTTTCCGTTCATAAGCGGAACGGACACGAACCGGCGCCACTGTGAGGCGGAGTCGCCGGCAATCTTGTTGACCTTCCCAAAATCGACCCGAAAGTATCCACGAGAGCTTTGCAGCCCGTTTTTCTCCGCCTCCTCTTTCGTCATTGGATTCATGACCCGCACAGAACGAGCAGCATCCTTGAGTGCACCGCCACCACGGCCAGAATCGGCCGTAACCTCGGCATTGCCTTTCGTCACGTGATGGACAAGTTCGACAGCGCAGTTGCCTTCGTCGGCAATGCGGCGCCATTGCTTAGCAACGCGCTGGATCAGCGTGTTATCGTTTTCCGGAACTTCATGGCTGCTCACGAAAGGATCGACAATCAGCACGTCGATCTTATTCCGGCGAATCTCGGCCAGCACGTCCCCGACCATCGGCTCGCACACCTTGAAATCGCGGCCCTCCTGACGGACGATGACGAACTCCTGGTCGCGGCCAGAGTCGGTGAAGAGACGTCCACCAATTTGCTCATTGGTGACATCAAAGTGCATCGCTGCCGCCGTTACAGACCGCTCGATTTCATCCGCAGGATCTTCAAGGTTTAGAAGCCAGACGTTCAACTTCTGCCCTAGCGGTCCTGAAGGGTCCAGCAATGGACGGCCGGTCACCATCGCTAGGGACTCGGATGTCGCATGCGCACTCTTGCCGACACCGCCGGGAGCAAGCGTGACGGACACGTAGCGTCGCTGATAGTGCTTCGCGAAAAGGAACTCGCGGAGCGGTATCGCCGCGGCATCACGCAGTTGGAAAGACGTAGCCTTCAGCCGCGTTCTTGCGGCAGGCGCTGGTAGACGCCGGGACGGCTGTGAGGGCGAAGGAAGCCTTCTGTTATCATTGGCGGCCATCCGCGGCGTTTTCGGTTCAGGTGAAGACGCCTGCGCAGCAATCTCGAGAGAGAGGCGCTTTACCTCTCTCTCGAGCAGGTCATTGCCTTCCCGCCAGATCGTGGCGAGTGATATCATGCGGCCACCACATTGAATCGTCCCGGATGTTTAGCGTTTAGCGCATCAGACATGGCTCGGCGTTCAGCCTGCGCCATGAAATACGCGGCAATGTTCTCCGGATCGTCGTCGATTTCGAACCGATCGAGCTCAGCATCATCAGCACCGAAAGCCCAGTCCCAGACTTCCAGCGCCCAGGCAACGTTGTTGCAAAGGATCTTCTTCACTGCGTTGAGCCGCTTTAACGGAGTGCGCCGCTGCGCATCGATGTAGACGCACCCCTCGCCGCCCGCTTCCAGCCAATCTGAGACGCAGCTGTGAAGGCGAACCTCGTCGCCAGCGATGTTGTCGCCGCCCAGCCAAATAGCCTTTTGACGAACGGTGGCGAACTCGAAGTCCTCCACATGCAGCAGGCCGAAGTCGACGGTCTGGCCGTTGTCGACGATTGGAAAGACCAGCGTGTCGCGCTCAAGCAGGCCGTCATATTCGACGATGGTCCGGCCGCATGGGTCCGCAATGTGAGCGAGGTCGTAATCGCGAGACGCCGTGACGTGCACGAGCTTCGGCTGGAATGGCAGCTTGTCTGGGTCGATATCGTTCGCAATCAACCATTCGTGGGCTTCCTCGACACCTCCGACTTCGTTGAACTTGGCTTCTGAGTCCTCGACGGGCTCGCGGTAGCGCTCCTCAAAAGCTTCCCAATATAAGAAGTGCTCGTCTTCCCAAAGTTCTGAGAAGGTTAAACTGGTGGGCATGGGTTCTCCTCTCGTCGGCGTCGCCGGTCGGTGTGCTGGTGATAAGTGGAACGCCTAATCGGCTAGGTGGGAATCTTCATTTCAAACCACCGGCGGCTTCATCGGATCGCCTCGCTGCCACTGCAAGCTTTTGCCACTCCGCGAATAAACGATCGCCTCTCCCGTTTTCGGGAAGATACGATTGCCAGTCCTCGCCATCCGGTACGTTCAGTTGTTGCCAAACGTCGGCTTCAAATTCCGCCAGAGCAGCGGCTTCTTTAGATTGACGCAATGAATCCTCCTCTCGCCGGCGCACGGCCGGTCGGCTAATTTGGTGTTTGGATGGTGGAACGTTCGGCGCCTAAAGTGAGAAACGGTCGATTCCGTCAAGGGGCGCCTAAGAATTTAGGCTGCAACCGCCGCTCGAGCGTTATCGTTTGCTCCATCCCATGTCTCTGAACGGCGACGCTCGGCCATCCACGCATCGAGGTCGATCGTCGAGTACACAACGGCACGACCGAGCTTGAAGTAGTTTGGTCCGCCGCCGAAATGGCGCAACTTGTCGAGACTGGATTTCGACAGGCCGACGTATTCCGCCGCCTGCTTTACGCGAATGTTTTTTTGCATTGGCACCTCCTTAGTTTCAGGTAGTTGCCGGTGATATGATGTAATCAGAGACGAGACGTTAGGCGAATAAATCCGATTTAACTGCGGGCCGCCTTGAAGACTCTATTAGTCACGGACATTCCGCGGATCACACGCCGTGGCGACTCAGTGGCGACCGGCGGATCACTCAGAAAAGAAAATTCTCACTAACTTGTTGAAATCGTTGGTGAGAGCGATGGGATTCGAACCCATGACCTACTGATTAAAAGTCAGTTGCTCTACCAGCTGAGCTACGCTCTCCCTTGTTGCCTCAGGCAAAAAAAGCGCCCTGGCTGGAAGTGCGCGGAACATAGGCAGGCGACCTGATGCGGTCAACCGAAAAATCTTCCTTTTGGCCATGTTAGGCACATTTCTTGCCGGAGCGCGAAAAGGTGATTGGCAATCGGCTGGTCGCGGCGCTACGACATCGACCTGATTGCAGCCGGAGAGAATGCGTGTCGATTGCCGATATTTCCCTGTTGAGTGCCCTGCTTGCGGGCGCCCTCTCCTTCCTCTCTCCGTGCGTGCTTCCCCTCGTTCCGCCCTATCTCTGCTATATGGCCGGCATTTCCGTCGAACAGTTCCGGGGCGGCAATACTGTCGCTGTCGCGCCTGATATACGCCGCGGCGTGCTCTTTTCGGCGCTGTTCTTCACGCTCGGATTCGCAACGGTCTTCGTCGCACTTGGCGCCGGCGCCTCCAGCATCGGAATGCTGCTGCGCCAGCACCTCGACCTTCTGGCGAAGATCGGCGGGCTTATCATCATCGTCATGGGACTGAATTTCCTCGGCGTCTTCCGAATCGGGCTGCTGGCCCGCGAGGCGCGTTTCCAGAGCGGCGGCAAGCCGGCGACGCTGACGGGCGCCTATATCATGGGCCTTGCCTTTGCCTTCGGCTGGACGCCGTGCATCGGGCCGGTGCTGGGCGCGATCCTTGGTGTCGCGGCGTCGCGCGAAACTGTCGGCTCCGGCGCAGGCCTGCTCGCCGTCTATTCGCTCGGGCTTGCGGTTCCCTTCTGGATCGCCGCTGGCTTCTCCGGCGCTTTCATGAACTTCCTGACGCGTTTCCGCCGGCATCTCGGCACCGTCGAAAAGGCTATGGGGGCGTTTCTCGTGCTGACGGGGCTGGCATTCATGTTCGGCTTTGTTAGTCAAGCCGCGATCTGGTTCCAGGAGACCTTTCCAATCTTGATGCAGATCGGTTAATCCGAAAGCACTTCGCTTCGCACTGCAACATTATTGGACGGTCCAGTGACCGACATCATCAGCCTGCTCCTGCCCTTCTTCGGCCTGATCCTCATCGGCTATATTGCGGCCAAGGTGACCAAACAGCCCGCCGAGGCGTTGGGCTGGCTCAATACCTTCATCATCTATGCCGCCCTGCCCGCGCTGTTCTTCAAGCTCGTGTCGCGCACACCGGTCGAAGACCTCACCAGGATCGATTTCATCGCGACCGATCTCGCGGCTACCTATTTCATCTTCGTCCTCATCTACATCGTCGGCCGCCGGATCAGAAAGAACCGGATGGATGAGTCGACGATCCAGGCATTCGCCGGAGCGTATG
>NZ_JBNDHT010000068.1:0-34930 GCF_056755115.1 Rhizobium sp. SVR5-2C
GAAACATGACCGGGGAACACATGCAGCTTATCGATCCGAGTCATCCCGCCTACCGCCATGTCTGGGTACGCGCTCTGATCGTGGCCGTATGCCTGGGCTGGTCAGCTCTGGAGTTCATCGGCGGCGACCCGTTCTGGGGCGTGTTGTCGGGCGCTGCCGGCATCTATGCCTTCTATATGCTCTTCTGGACCTACAAGCAGCCGTCTGCCGAGCCGAACGAAGCTCCAAAGCCGGACGAGGCGGACCCTGAATAGTCAGCGGCCGAGACGCCGCACGGCTTCGTCGATCATGAGGTTTGCAAGCGTCATGCGCGTCGTCGCGTTCTGCCGGAATGCCGGCGCCACCCGATCGGGATGGTTCAACTTGGCAAAGGCGCGCCGCTTCTCGTTCAGCGTCTGAAGTGTGTCGGCCGCCGTTATCGAGAGTTCGGCTGCGATTTCTGCAGGCGTGATGCGCGCAAGGTGCTCCGGCATCACGGGCTCCGGCTCCGGAACGGGCTGCGGCTGCACTTCCTCTTCCGCCGCCGCAGCAGGCATTTCCGGCTCGAGATTGTCGAGATAGGCCTGCCCGGGACGCTGCGACGCGGCCGACACCCCCTCCATCACATCGAAAGCAAGCCCCGCGCTCAAACCTTGGACGCGATAGGCGGCGGGGGTCTCATCCTCGTCATTATCCTCTTCTTCCGCCTTCAGCCGTTCCAGAACGGATTGGAAAATCGATTGCCCGAACAACATGCCGCCACCCTTCGAAGGCGAACATTAAACAATGCCAGAATGGCGCCGGGCTTGCGTGAGGACTGCCGAGGGCCAAACATCGAGCCTTTCAAGGCTCTAGGTCTGGCACTGCTCCAGAATGAGATCGTGAAGAAGCCGCGCGCTCGGAGGCAGGGCGCGCTCGCGGGCGGTAATCAGGCTATAGGGCTTTATGTTGATTTCGAAGTCGGTCGGCAGCACATGCACATCGGAGGCCCTTGAGCCCTGGCCTGCGAGAAACTGCGCGACTTCCAGCGCTACGGGTGCGATCGCGTTCGTCTGGCTAATGATCGCGCAGGTCAGCAGCAGGGAAGATGTGTTGACGATGCTCTCGGGCAGCGGCACGCCTGCCGCCAGAAAAATATCCTCCAAGGTGCGCCGGAGCAGACTGCCCGGCGGCTGGAAGACCCACTCGTAGCCACGAATGTCGGCAAGGCTGCACACTTTCTTCTCGGCGAGCGGATGCCCGTAGCGGACGATCAGACAGGCTCTCTCTATGCCGATCTCCTGCACTTCGAAGAGCCGGGGATTGAGATCGTCGGGAATGCGGCCGATGATGAAGTCGTACCGGGCCGCGAGCAGGTGCCGCGCCAGAACGTTGCTGGTCTCCACCTCTATATTGACCTCCATGCCCGGAAAGGCCTTGCGGACCTTGTCGATGGCGGGAACCACAAGGCTCATCGCCGGCGCGGTGACCGCGCCGATGAAGACGGATCCGCCCTTGCCGCTCTTCAATTCGCCGATTTCCCGGCTGGCCTCGCGCAGTTCGAGCATAATCTTTCGAGCGCGTCTCGCGAGCGCCTCTCCAAACGTCGTCAGCACCACCCCTCGGGCCACTCGCTCGTAGAGTGACGTCTTCACGATCGACTCCATTTCAGCGAGCATTCTCGAGGCGGCAGGCTGCGAGATGTTCAGGCTTTCCGCCGCCGCGGAAATCTGTCCGCTATCTTCGAGTGCGACGATCATCCGCAGGTGATTCAGCTTCAAACCCGCACGCAGCAGGGCATCATCACCAAAATTTTGACTGTGGACATCGATACGATCCGCAGAAATCGGCCCGGAAATACCCGTCATGGCTGCACTCCCTCTTCTCATCCCCTTCAAAAGTAATACTTTTTAACGATATACCAAAGTTGGTATGCATTTTAACACTGATTCTATTTGACAGTTATAAGATTCCATACGAGTTTGCGGCCGTGTGCTGGTTGGCACTCAACACGTGTGAGATCGTGGAGGAAACCTACTTCTTTTCTCACCATCTGAAGTAACTATCCAATCTACGGAACCTGCCACAGTTTCGTGGCGGGCGGCTTGCCGTCCGCCGTTCTATTAACAAGGGAGAGAGAAATGAAATCCATTATCTCATTGATGGCTGCGGCAGCCTTCGGCGTCGCTTCATTCGTTATGCCTGCAATGGCGCAGGACAAGGGCCTCGTTGGTATCGCAATGCCGACGAAGTCTTCTGCCCGCTGGATCGACGACGGCAACAACATCGTCAAGCAGCTCCAGGCAGCCGGCTACCAGACCGACCTGCAGTATGGTGACGACGATATTCCGAACCAGCTTTCGCAGATCGAAAACATGGTCACGAAGGGCGCCAAGGTTCTCGTTGTTGCTTCGATCGACGGCACGACGCTTTCTGACGTTCTGCAGAAGGCCCACGATGCCGGTATCAAGGTCATCGCTTATGATCGCCTGATCCGCGACTCGGGCAACGTCGACTACTATGCAACGTTCGACAACTTCCAGGTCGGCGTTCTGCAGGCCGGTTCCATCGTTGACGCGCTCGGCCTCAAGGACGGCAAGGGCCCGTTCAACATCGAACTCTTCGGCGGTTCGCCGGACGACAACAACGCCTTCTTCTTCTACGACGGCGCAATGTCCGTCCTGCAGCCCTACATCGACAGCGGCAAGCTCGTCGTGAAGTCCGGCCAGACGGGCATGGACAAGGTTGGCACGCTGCGTTGGGACCCGGCAACGGCTCAGGCCCGCATGGACAACCTGCTCTCGGCCAACTACACGGACGCTCGTGTTGACGCCGTTCTGTCTCCTTACGACGGTCTCTCCATCGGCATCATTTCGTCGCTGAAGGGCGTTGGCTACGGTTCGGCTGACCAGCCGATGCCGGTCATCAGCGGCCAGGACGCAGAAGTTCCGTCCGTCAAGTCGATCATTGCCGGCGAACAGCACTCCACGATCTTCAAGGATACGCGCGACCTCGCAAAGGTCACCGTTTCCATGGTTGACGCTGTGATGTCTGGCAAGGAGCCGGAAGTGAACGACACGAAGACCTACGACAACGGCGTCAAGGTCGTTCCGTCCTACCTGCTGAAGCCGGTAGCGGTCGACAAGACCAACTACGAAAAGGTCCTCGTAGAAGGCGGCTACTACACCGCTGACCAGCTGAAGTAATATGAAGAACGGCCGGAACCCGCATTGCGGGTTCCGGTCTTGAATTCTACGATCGCCGGGCATTCCTTGACGTCACGGCGCTGGATTTTTGATCATGGAAAATACACTCCTCGAAATGCGGAACATCACCAAGACGTTCCCGGGCGTGAAGGCGCTTGAGAACGTGAACCTCAAGGTTCGACAGGGTGAGATCCATGCAGTTGTGGGGGAAAACGGGGCCGGCAAATCGACCCTGATGAAAGTTCTCTCCGGTGTCTATCCCGCAGGCACCTATGATGGCGAGATCGTCTACGACGGCAATGTCCGCAACTTCAAAGCCCTGAAGGACTCCGAAGAAATCGGCATCGTCATCATTCACCAGGAATTGGCGCTCGTGCCGCTGTTGTCGATCGGGGAAAACATCTTCCTCGGCAACGAGAACGCAAAGAGCGGCGTCATCAGCTGGGAAACCACCTACAACCGCACCAAAGAGCTTCTGGCCAAGGTCGGCCTGCGCGAATCTCCGAATACGCTCGTGACCGACATCGGCGTCGGCAAGCAGCAGCTCGTCGAGATCGCCAAGGCGCTGTCGAAGAGCGTCAAGCTTCTGATCCTCGACGAACCGACGGCCTCGCTCAACGAGAAAGATTCCGACGCGTTGCTCAACCTGCTGATGGAATTCCGCAAGCAGGGCATGACGTCCATCATCATTTCCCACAAGCTGAACGAAATCCGCAAGGTCGCAGATCAAATCACCGTCCTGCGCGACGGCATGACGATCAAGACGCTCGACTGTCACGCGGACGAAATCAGCGAAGACATCATCATCCGCAACATGGTGGGCCGCGATCTGGAAGACCGCTATCCGCCGCGTTCGGTTCCGATCGGCGGCACCATCTTCGAAGTGAAGAAGTGGAACGCCTTCCACCAGCAGCATCGCGACCGCCAGGTGCTGCACGACATCAACATCAACGTCCGCAAGGGCGAGGTTGTCGGCATTGCCGGTCTCATGGGCGCCGGGCGCACCGAATTCGCCATGAGCGTCTTCGGCAAGTCCTACGGTCACAAGATATCAGGCGAAGTCCATGTCGACGGCAAGCCGGTCGACACCAGCACCGTCCGCAAGGCGATCGATGCCGGTCTCGCTTACGTGACTGAGGATCGCAAGCATCTCGGCCTCGTGTTGGCCGACAACATCATGCACAACACGTCGCTTGCCAATCTCAACGGCATTTCGAGCGGTACCGTCATCGACGGCATCAAGGAAAGCAGGGTCGCGACGGACTATCGGTCGAAGCTGCGTATCCGTTCCTCGAGCATCTACCAGGAAACGGTCAACCTCTCCGGCGGAAACCAGCAGAAAGTCGTGCTTTCCAAGTGGCTGTTCTCGGATCCTGACGTGCTGATCCTGGACGAGCCGACCCGCGGTATCGACGTGGGTGCAAAATATGAAATCTATAGCATCATCAACCAGCTTGCCGCCGATGGAAAGGGCGTTCTGATGATCTCGTCGGAAATGCCGGAGCTGCTTGGCACCTGCGATCGCATCTACGTGATGAACGAAGGTCGCATCGTCGCTGAACTGCCGAAGGCCGAAGCGAGCCAGGAAACCATCATGCGCGCTATCATGCGCTCAGGGGAGAAGAAACAATGACTCCTGTCAACCCGACCAGCCAAGAGGAAAGCAACGTCGTTTCGATCGCCGATTACATCCGCGGCAACATCCGCGAATACGGCATGCTGATTGCGCTCGTGGCGATCATGCTGTTCTTCCAGATCTATACCGGCGGCATTCTGTTTCGTCCGGTCAATCTGACGAACCTCGTTCTCCAGAACTCCTTCATCGTCATCATGGCGCTCGGCATGCTGCTCGTCATCGTGGCGGGGCACATCGACCTCTCTGTCGGCTCCATCGTCGCCTTCGTCGGCGCGATTGCGGCAATCCTGACAGTGTCATTGGGAATGAACTACTGGCTGGCTGGCCTGCTCTGTATCCTGGTTGGCGCGATCATCGGCGCGGCGCAGGGCTATTTCATCGCCTATCACCGCATCCCCTCTTTCATCGTGACCCTCGCGGGCATGCTGGTCTTCCGCGGCCTGACGCTGACCGTTCTCGGCGGTAAGAACATCGGCCCCTTCCCCAAGGAGTTCCAGATCATCAGCACCGGCTTCCTGCCGGGCGATATGATCGATATCGGCGGGATCCCGGTCCAGTCGACCTCGCTGATCCTGACGCTGATCATTCCGGCCGTTCTCTTCTACCTCGCCTGGCGCCGCCGCAAGGTCAATGAAAGCCACGGTATCGATGTCGAGCCGATGAGCTTCTTCATCGCCCAGAACGTCATCGTCACGCTGGCGATCCTGGCGCTTGGCTGGCAGCTTTCGACCTATCGCGGCCTGCCGAACGTTCTCGTCGTCATGCTGGTGCTGATCGCGGCCTATACGTTCGTCACCCGCCGCACGACCATCGGCCGCCGCATCTACGCCATGGGCGGCAATGAAAAGGCGACCAAGCTGTCGGGTATCAACACCGAGCGACTGAGTTTCTACACCTTCGTCAATATGGGTGCGCTTGCGGGGCTTGCCGGCATCATCGTCGCACTTCGCCTGAACTCGGCGACGCCGAAGGCCGGCGTCGGCTTCGAGCTCGACGTGATCGCGGCGTGCTTCATCGGCGGTGCCTCGGCATCCGGCGGCGTCGGCAAGATTACCGGTGCGGTCATCGGCGCATTCATCATGGGCGTGATGAACAACGGCATGTCCATCATCGGTCTCGGCATCGATTTCCAGCAGATGGTGAAAGGCTTCGTGCTTTTGGCCGCCGTCTTCTTCGACGTTTATAACAAGAACAAGGGCTGAGCGCTCCGGCGCCGGTTCAGGCATTCGCAGTCATTGAAGATCAATTCCGGCTCCCTCGGGAGCCGGAAAGGCGGAGCGTATTCCGCGATTAGCAAAAGAGGATCAGGGCCGTGCTTATTTCGCAGATCAAGGGTTCGAATGGAGAGATCATCGTATCCGTGCGTGAGCCGGGCGGTACAGCGAAAGCCGTTAAGAACGCTGGCAGCGTCTACGCACTGGCGATGGAAGCCGCAAAGAAGGGGAAATCGCTCGTCTCCGTCATCGAGGAGCATGGCTATGGCGATGCCGTCGATCTGGAGAAGGCCTATGCGGAAGGCAGGTTCCTTTCGCCGATCACGCATCCGGATGCCGCCCACCTGCATCTGACGGGCACCGGCCTCACGCACCTTGGCTCGGCGGCGACCCGCGACTCCATGCACAAGAAGACCACCGAGGCCGCCGAAGAAACGCTCACGGACTCGATGAAGATGTTCAAGATGGGCCTTGAGAACGGCAAGCCGAAGGCCGGCGAAAAAGGTGTTCAGCCCGAATGGTTCTACAAGGGCAACGGCCATGCCGCTGCCGCGCCGGGCGCTCCCCTCGTCTCCCCGTCCTTCGCGCTTGATGGCGGTGAGGAGCCTGAAATGGCTGGCATCTACATCATTGGCGAGGACGGCACGCCGTTCCGCGTCGGCTTTGCGCTCTCCAACGAGTTTTCCGACCACGTCACAGAGCGGATCAACTATCTCTT
This sequence comes from Rhizobium sp. SVR5-2C, assembly GCF_056755115.1. NCBI lineage: Bacteria > Pseudomonadati > Pseudomonadota > Alphaproteobacteria > Hyphomicrobiales > Rhizobiaceae > Rhizobium > Rhizobium sp. SVR5-2C. Next base: position 6,733 of record NZ_JBNDHT010000068.1, read on the forward strand.
TCTCGCGCATTCCAAGCTGCGTCCTGCAAGCTTCGGCCCGGAGATCCGCATCGGCGTGGCGCCGGACGACATCCGCGGCACGTCGCGCATCAAGCGCGGCAACAAGGTGATCTTCGAGAAGCCGTTCCTTTCCGGCGAGGCGAACATGTCGCACACCTTCGCGAACCTCGAATATCATCATTTCAAGTACGGCCTCTTCCGCGTGCCTGGCGACGTTCATGTCCACATGTTCGGCACGGCGACGCTTTCCTTCGCGGATGGCATCAAGACGGAAGACGGCGATGTCTTCGAAATCGAAGTTGCCGAATTCGGCTTTCCGCTGCGCAATCCGCTGAAGGTTGCCTTCGAAGAAAATATCGCTGTGAAACAGCTTTGAGGTTTCGTTGGGCTGGCCGCCTCCCACGGCCAGACCACATTTGTAAAGGTAAAGGAGGCTCGTTCAGCCCATGACCATTTATCAAAACCTGATCGCCGGCGAATGGACTGGCGCCGACGCAGTCGAAAACATCAATCCGTCCGATACGAAGGAGGTCGTTGGCCTCTATGCCAGCGGCTCCGCGGCCGATACGAAGAACGCCATCGCCGCAGCCAAGGCTGCCTTTCCTGCATGGTCCCGTTCCGGCATCTGGGAACGTCACGTCATCCTGAAGAAGGCTGGCGACGAGATCATGGCGCGCAAGGACGAGCTCGGCGCGCTGCTTGCCCGCGAAGAGGGCAAGACGCTGCCGGAAGCGATCGGCGAGACGATCCGCGCCGCGCAGATCTTCGAATTCTTCGCCGGCGAAGCGCTGCGCCTCGCAGGCGAGACCATCCCGTCCGTGCGCCCGAATATCGGCGTCGAGATCACCCGTGACCCGCTCGGCGTCATCGGCATCATCACGCCCTGGAACTTCCCGATCGCGATCCCGGCCTGGAAGATTGCGCCGGCGCTCTGCTACGGCAACACCATCGTCTTCAAGCCTGCCGAGCTCGTTCCCGGCTGTTCCTGGGCGATCGTCGATATCCTGCATCGAGCCGGCCTGCCGAAGGGCGTGCTCAACCTCGTCATGGGCAAGGGCTCGGTCGTCGGCCAGACGATGCTCGACAGCCCCGACATTACCGGCATCACCTTCACCGGCTCCACCGGTACGGGCCGCCGCGTCGCTGTTTCGTCGATCGAACATAATCGCAAGTTCCAGCTCGAAATGGGCGGCAAGAACCCGATGGTCGTCCTCGACGACGCCGACCTCAACGTCGCCGTCGAAGCAGCCGCCAATTCCGGCTTCTTCTCCACCGGCCAGCGCTGCACGGCATCCTCGCGCCTGATCGTCACCGAAGGCATTCACGACAAGTTCGTGGCGGCGCTGACGGAAAAGCTGCGGACGCTCGTGGTCGACAACGCCCTGAAGCCCGGCACCCATATCGGACCGGTCGTCGATGAAAAGCAGCTGAAGACCGATACCGATTACATCGAGATCGGCAAAAAGGAAGGCGCCAAGCTCGCCTTCGGTGGCGAACTCGTCACCCGCGAAACGCCCGGCTTCTACCTGCAGCCCACGCTCTTTACCGAAGCCACCAACCAGATGCGTATCAGCAGGGAAGAGATCTTCGGACCGGTCGTCTCGCTCATTCGCGTCAAGGATTACGAAGAAGCGCTGGCCACCGCCAACGACACGCCCTTCGGCCTGTCGGCCGGCATTGCCACCACCAGCCTCAAGCATGCGACGCACTTCAAGCGCAACTCCGAGGCCGGCATGGTGATGGTGAACCTGCCCACCGCAGGGGTCGACTTCCATGTTCCCTTCGGCGGCCGCAAGGGCTCGTCCTACGGCCCGCGCGAGCAGGGCAAGTACGCTGCCGAATTCTACACAACCGTCAAGACCGCCTACACGCTGGCGTAACCACATGATCGGGTTCCGGACCGTACGAGGCGGTACGGGAACCCTCTGAAGGAAGAAAGTCCATGAAGAAGAAAGCGGAGTGGCCGCGCAAGCTGAGGTCACAGGAATGGTACGGCGGCACGAGCCGCGACGTGATCTATCACCGTGGCTGGCTGAAGAACCAGGGGTATCCGCACGATCTGTTCGACGGGCGGCCTGTCATCGGCATCCTCAACACCTGGTCGGATATGACGCCGTGCAACGGTCATCTCCGCGAGCTCGCCGAAAAGGTGAAGGCTGGCGTCTGGGAAGCCGGCGGTTTCCCGCTCGAAGTACCGGTCTTCTCGGCTTCCGAAAACACCTTCCGCCCGACGGCGATGATGTACCGCAACTTGGCTGCGCTCGCGGTCGAGGAGGCGATCCGCGGTCAGCCGATGGATGGCTGCGTGCTGCTGGTCGGCTGCGACAAGACCACGCCGTCGCTGATCATGGGCGCCGCGTCTTGCGACCTCCCCTCGATCGTCGTCACCGGCGGGCCGATGCTGAACGGCTATTTCCGCGGCGAGCGCGTCGGCTCCGGCACGCATCTCTGGAAATTCTCCGAAATGGTGAAGGCCGGCGAGATGACGCAGGCCGAGTTCCTTGAGGCGGAAGCCTCGATGAGCCGCTCGTCGGGCACCTGCAACACCATGGGCACCGCCTCCACCATGGCCTCCATGGCCGAGGCGCTCGGCATGGCTCTGTCGGGCAACGCCGCGATCCCGGGCGTCGACTCCCGCCGCAAGGTGATGGCGCAACTCACCGGCCGGCGTATCGTCCAGATGGTCAAGGACGACCTGAAGCCCTCGGACATCATGACGAAGGAAGCCTTCGAAAACGCCATCCGCACCAATGCGGCGATCGGCGGTTCGACCAACGCCGTCATCCACCTGCTGGCCATGGCCGGCCGCGTCGGCATCGATCTGACGCTGGACGACTGGGATCGTTGCGGCCGCGACGTGCCGACGATCGTCAACCTGATGCCGTCGGGCAAGTACCTGATGGAAGAGTTCTTCTATGCCGGCGGCCTTCCGGTGGTGCTGAAGCGCCTCGGCGAAGCCGGTCTCCTGCACAAGGACGCGCTGACTGTATCAGGCGAGAGCATCTGGGATGAGGTCAAGGACGTCGTCAACTGGAACGAAGACGTCATCCTGCCCGCCGAAAAGGCGCTGACGCAATCCGGCGGCATCGTCGTCGTACGCGGCAACCTCGCCCCGAAGGGCGCGGTTCTGAAGCCATCGGCCGCCTCCCCGCATCTGATGGTGCATCGCGGCCGCGCCGTCGTCTTCGAAGACATCGACGACTACAAGGCCAAGATCAACGACGACAGCCTCGACATCGACGAGACCTGCGTCATGGTCATGAAAAACTGCGGTCCGAAGGGCTATCCAGGCATGGCCGAGGTCGGCAACATGGGCCTGCCGCCCAAGGTGCTCAAGAAGGGCATCACCGACATGGTTCGCATCTCCGATGCCCGCATGTCCGGTACGGCCTACGGCACTGTCGTCCTGCACACCTCGCCGGAAGCTGCTGTCGGCGGACCGCTCGCGGTCGTCAAGAACGGCGACTTCATCGAGCTCGACGTCCCGAACCGCCGTCTGCATCTCGACATCTCGGAAGAGGAACTGGCACGCCGCCTCGCCGAATGGAAGCCGCAGCATGATCTTCCCACCTCCGGCTATGCCTGGCTGCACCAGCAGCATGTCGAAGGGGCTGATACCGGCGCCGACCTCGACTTCCTCAAAGGATGTCGCGGCAACGCGGTTGGCAGAGACAGCCACTGAGGCAAACCGGGAATTGGCATCAAGGCGGAGCGGGAGCTTCGCCTTTTTCTTTGCACACCTGGCACTCCCGGAACGAACTCCCCTCCCCGCCGTTATGGCCGCAGGAGAGGCGCCATGCCCGGTGTGCGGAAATTGATTGTGCTCAGCGCGTTTAACAAGGACGACAACGGTATATTGCGGCCTGCCTTCGAGCCTCGCCAGATGAAGAAGGAGGAAACCGCTGTTTACGTCGCACAGACGCTTGTGAACGATTATGATGGCGTCGTCGTATGGTGCAGCGAAGGAAATCCGGCCATCGGCGAGCACGGCCCATCGGTGATCCTGTTCCAGTCAGGGTCGGTGCCGGAATTCGATTGATCGCTGGCCGGTTCCTTCATCGGACATTCCCAGGACGGGCGATGCAGCATGACCGTTTTTTCCGTCAGGCATATTACGCAGTATTCTTATAGACGGCCTGTCGCCTTCGGCCAGCACCGGATCCTTTTCCGCCCGCGGGACAGCTTCGATCAGCGTCTCCTGGATGCGACCCTGACAGCGGATCCGCAACCGGCCCGAATCCGCTGGATCCACGACGTTTTCGGCAATTGTATTGCGCTTGTGAACATTGACAGGGTGTCTGATCACCTTCGGTTCGAAAGCAATATCCGCCTTGATCACACACCGCAGGTGCCGCTCGATCTCGAAATCGATCGCAAGGCGCTGACCTATCCGTTCTCCTATGACGAGGAAGAGTTGCCGGATCTCTCCTGCACGATCACCCGTCATTACGATGATCCGGATGGCGCGGTTGCAAAATGGGCGCAACAATTCGTCGGAACGCGTTCCTCCGGGCAGACCGGCCGTGTCCTGATGACCCTCTGCTACGGAATTCACGAGAGTTTCGCTTATGCGCGCCGATCCGCACCGGGAACCCAGACGCCGTTCCAAACGCTGGTGCGGCGGCAGGGCACCTGCCGTGACTTCGCGCTGCTGATGATGGAGGCGGCGCGTTCGCTCGGCTTCGCCGCACGCTTCGTCACCGGCTACATCTACGTGGCTGATCGGGACGGGTCGAGGACGCTCGGCGGCGGCGCCACACATGCCTGGTGCCAAGTCTATCTTCCCGGTGCCGGCTGGGTGGAGTTCGACCCTACCAATGGCATCGTCGGCAATCACGATCTGATCCGCGTCGGCGTTGCCCGCGATCCCCGCCAGGCGATCCCGCTGTCAGGAAGCTATGACGGAGAGGCGGATGACTTCGAGGCTCTGGTTGTGCAGGTCAATGTTACCAGCGGACCGTGAAATCAGCCGGCGCTCCCATCTATATGGAACTCATAGATTTTTGCGGCGTTCGATGAGGGCCGCAGGCTGGTGGACTTCCCAGCCTTTCCATAGGAGGCCCCGTGAAGATTCGCGCTGGTTTTACCTTAGGCTATGAATGCATTCAGCCGACGCCGATGCTTCTGGTCCTCAATATCCATCCCTCGCGACGCCCCGATCTCCTGACCGATGAGGTGCTGTCGTTCAGCCAGCCGGTCCGTGCGCGGACCTATACCGATAGCTTCGGCAACTGCTGCGCGCGCATCCTTGCCCCGCCGGGACTGACCAAGATTTCAACCGAGTTCGAAATCCGTGACAGTGGCGAGCCGGACGTGGTGCCGCCCGATGCCCGACAGCATGAGGTCAACGATCTGCCCGACGATGTTCTCGTATTCCTCCTGGGGAGCCGCTATTGCGACACGGACCGGTTGGGTGATTTCGCCTGGGCGACCTTCTCGAACACCGAACCCGGCTGGCCCCGCGTCCAGGCGATTACCGATTTCGTCCACGGCCATATCGCATTCGACTACCAGAAAGCCGACGCCCTCAGAACCGCGTACGGCGGCTACTGTGACAAGACCGGCGTCTGCCGCGACTTCTCGCATCTTGCGATAACGCTCTGCCGCTGCATGAACATACCGGCGCGCTATTGCACGGGCTATCTTGGCGACATCGGCGTGCCGCCCGATCCGGCACCGATGGATTTCAATGCCTGGTTTGAAGTCTTTCTGGGCGGGCGGTGGTACACGGCCGATGCCCGGCACAACATTCCGCGCATCGGCCGCATATTGATGGCAAGGGGCCGCGACGCGACCGACGTGGCGATCTCGACCGCTTTCGGCCAGGCTGCATTGGTGCAGTTCGAAGTCCTGACGGAAGAAGTCATTCAGGATCGCGGTGTCAGGCCCGCTGCGCTTGTCAGCTCTGGCTCTGCATCTGGCCCTGAGCCTCGACCCTGACCGTGACCGTCAGCTTCTCGCCCGGCGTGCCGATCCGCATTCCGGAGACCGGGGCTGCGTCACGGTAGCAAAGGCCTGAAGCGATCCGAACGTAGCGCTCATCTGGGCAGATCTTGTTCGCGGCATCGAAGCCGACCCAACCGAGACCCGGAATATGCGCCTCGCCCCATGCGTGCGTGGCGGCCTGTTCGGCCTCCCCTTCCATCATCAGGTAACCGGACACATAGCGGGCGGGCACCTGCATTGCGCGAGCAGCCGCGATAAAGACGTGGGCATGGTCCTGACAGACGCCAGTCTTCTTCTCCATCGCCTCTTCGGCGGTCGTTTCCGTGTCGCTGGTGCCCGGCATGTAGTCGATCGCCTCGTGGATGGCTGCCATCAGCGCATGCATGCGGGCGAGTTCGCTATCGCCGTTGACGGTCCTGATGAGGTCCTTGATGAGCTTGCCGGGCCGGGTGCGCCCCGTGTCCCGCAAAAACAGCCACAGCGGGCAATAACCGGTGTGCGGACCAGTCACTCCGTTGCGATTTTCGGTTTCAACTTCGCCCTCGGCGACGATGCGCGTCACCTGTTGTTCGCCCTCCAGCGAGACAAGGTTCACGTGGTTGCCGAACTGGTCGTCGTATTCCACCTCGGGCTTGGCGCCTTCGACATGCAACGACCAGTTCAGAACCTTCTGCCCGAAGGCACTGGGCGGCGTCAGCCGCAGGCGCTGCAGCGAAAAGTGCGCCGGCTCGTCGTAGCGGTATTCGGTGACATGGCTAATCTTCAGTCTCATCTCATGCCCCGCTAAACGTAGAACCGGTAACCCTCGGAAATTTCGATACCCAGCTGGTTGTTTCGATTGACGAAATCCTCGAGGAACTCGTGCAGCCCCTGGTCGATGACATCCTTGATCTGCCTTGCTTGCAACGATGTTCGGATGGCGTCCGCCGTATCATGGGCAGGCAGGCGTTCACCGCCGTAGCTGCGCGAAATGTAGCCGAGGTTGCTGACGATCTTTTCGTAGCAATAGGCCAGCGAACGCGGCATCTGGCCGTTGAGGATCAGGAAGTCGGCGATGTTGACCGGTTTGTATTCCGCATCGTAGGCCCAGCTATAGGAGCGATGCGCCGAAACCGAGCGCAGGATCGATTCCCACTGGACGTTGTCGATGGACGAGCCGACCTGCGAAACAGAGGGCAGCAGCACGTAATATTTCACGTCGAGAATGCGGCTCGTGTTGTCGGCCCGCTCGATGAACGTGCCGATGCGGGCGAAGTTGTAAAGCTCGTTCCTCAGCATCGAGCCGTGGAACGCCCCGCGGGTGAGCCCCGCCCGCCGCTTGATGACATCGATGACCTCGGGCATCTCGGCCGCCTTGAGGCGCTTGGAAAGCAGCCCCTTGAGCTCGATCCAGAATTCGTTGGTCGCCTCCCAGGTTTCGCGCGTCAGCGCCGTACGGACCATGCGCGCATTGTTGCGGCCATAGTCGATACAGGACATGACGCTCGACGGGTTCGAGCGGTCGCGCAGCAGGTAGTCGATCGCATCGGCCCGGGTAATCTTGGAGTGAACCTCCTCGTAGGCCTCTCGAACGCCGGCACTCTGCAGCACGCCGTCCCAGTCATCATCGCCATCACCGCTTCTGGTCAGCGACATGCGCAGCCCGGCATCGATAAGGCGCGCGATATTCTCGGCGCGCTCAATGTAACGGAACATCCAGTAGAGTCCGTTTGCAGTTCTTCCGAGCATCAGTCCTCCAATACCCAGGTGTCTTTGGTGCCGCCGCCCTGGCTCGAATTGACGACCAGCGAGCCTTGCTTCAGTGCGACGCGGGTCAGACCGCCGGGAATGATCTGTACCTTGTCGGACACCAGCACATAGGGACGCAGGTCCACGTGGCGCGGCGCAATCCCCTTGTTGACGAGGATCGGCACAGTCGAAAGCGAAAGCGTCGGCTGGGCGATATAGTTGGCGGGCTTGGCCTTCAGCTTTTCGGCAAAGTCGGCGCACTCCTTCCTGGAAGCCGTCGGGCCGACAAGCATGCCGTAGCCGCCCGAGCCGTGGACCTCCTTGACGACGAGTTCGTCCAGATGCTCGAGCACATATTTCAGGCTGCCGGCTTCCGAGCACCGCCAGGTCGGCACGTTCTCGAGAAGTGCCTTCCGGCCGGTATAGAACTCGACGATCTCCGGCATGTAGGAATAGATCGCCTTGTCGTCGCAGATGCCGGTACCGGGCGCATTGGCGATGGTGATGTTGCCCGAGCGGTAGACATCCATGATGCCGGGAATGCCGAGCGCGGAATCGGCCCGGAAGGTCAGCGGATCGAGGAAGTCGTCATCGACGCGGCGGTAGAGCACATCGATCGCCTCATAACCGCGCGTCGTGCGCATCTTCACCTTGCCGTCGAGGACGCGCAGATCCGCCCCTTCGACCAGCTCCACGCCCATCATGTCGGCGAGGAACGAATGCTCGTAATAGGCGGAATTGTAGATACCGGGCGTCAACACCGCGATGCGCGGCTTGCCCTTGCAGCCGGGAGGGGCGAGCGAGGCGAGCGATTGGCGCAGCAGATACGGATAGTCCTCGACACGCTGAACCTTGTTCTCGTGAAAAAGCTCCGGGAACATGTGCATCATGGTCTCCCGGTTCTCCAGCATGTAGCTGACGCCGGAAGGCGTGCGGGCATTGTCCTCCAGCACGTAGAACTGATCTTCGCCGGTCCGCACGATATCGGTGCCGACGATATGGGTATAGACGCCGCCGGGCGGACGGAAGCCGATCATCTCGGACAGGAACGCCTCATTCTTCTCGATCAGTTCGCGCGGAATGCGGCCCGCCCGGATGATCTCCTGCTTGTGGTAGATGTCGTCGAGAAAGGCGTTGAGCGCGATCACCCGCTGCTCGATGCCCTGCGCGAGCTTGCGCCACTCGCGGCCGGAGATGATGCGGGGGATGATGTCGAAGGGGATGAGTTTTTCGGAGGAGTCCGCGTGTCCGTATACCGCAAAGGTGATGCCGGTCTTCCGGAAGATGTTTTCCGCGTCGCGCGATTTGGCAATCAGATGCGCCCTGTCCTGGGCATTGTACCACTCGAAGTATTTCTCATATGGCTGACGGGGACTTTCGTTCCCGGTGATCATTTCATCGAACGCCAAAGGTGTGGCTCCCCTTTTTCTGTTCATTTGAATACAATGCAAAGGGCAATGCAAGAACCATGCAAAGTGGAACGGCAAGGCGTATTCAAATGCCAAAACCCGTGAAAAATCGGCGGTCGGCAACGGCACGAGGCAAAGGCGCAAGAACCCGCTTGGGGTATGGCGGCCAAAGTCTGGGCATGTGATTATTTTCCGCTCGGGATCCTGCCCAAATAGCGGCTACTCGGTCGGCGCTCTGCGCTCCCTAGGGCTCGTTTCGCCAGCGCCGACGCAGGTCCAAACGGATTGGCCGAGAATATCAAGCCCGCTGATCGCAAGAACGGCGGACTTTTCCATTTTGGAGATTGAAGCGCAGGAGAAGCTAGGCTAAGAACCACGCATCGGACAGGCGATTCAAACCGCCTCAGGCATGCACCCGTAGCTCAGCTGGATAGAGTGTTGGATTCCGATTCCAAAGGTCACAGGTTCGAATCCTGTCGGGTGCGCCACCATTTTCCTAATGCATTGAAGTTCAAAAACATCTATGGTCTCAAGACCTTAGCGGGAGCCGTCTGGTACACAACAGGGGCACGCAAGGGATGGCCACACGATGACAGGGCTCACGTATATGCAACGTCGCAAAGGCAGCGGCATCTATGAGTTTCGCAAGAGGCTCCCATCCAGCTTGGCGGGAAAGCCGTGCCCCGTACCGCTTAAGGCGGATTTCCGTGAGCTGATTAACTCCGAGACCGGCTGCTTCAAGAGGGAACTCACCAAGTCCCTTGAGACCACCGACCACCGGATTGCTAAGCGCAGGGACCTCAGCGAAGCATCACGTGTTAGCGACCTGCTTGAGCTTGCTGCCCGCTTGATGCAGGGCGATGGGGTTGTCAGTCTTTCGGGGTCACAGCGGGAGCGGTCCTTACCGACCCCCGAAGAAATAGAGGCCACCGTAATAGCGGACATTCTGGCTGAGGATGAGCGGGAACGGGAGCAAGGCGATCCTCGCCGTCAATTGCAGACCCCGGAAGAACGAGCCCAATGGCCACTCCTTGAGGACCCACTAATCGGCCAGCTCGGCATGGCTGAGGGGCATCTCGAAGCGCTGGGAGAAACCATCGACCTGCTATCGGCCAGCTTCCGGCAGGCATACGCAAAGCGCCAGATCGGCATCGTCAAGGCTAAGCTTCATGCCTACTTAGCGGAGGCTGGCATACCGATAGACCCATCATCGCCGTTCTACCAGAGAGCCGGAATGGCGATGCTCAGTGGCTACGTGAAAGGCTATGACTTCCTGAAAAGGCGGCAAGAGGGTGACGTGGTGCCGACCCCGAGTCCTGCCCCAGCGGCAGCCAAGGGCCCTCTGCTGTCGGAGGCATTCGCCAAATGGAAGAGTGGGTCTCAAGCCCGAGGCGGCAAGCAGCCCTCACCGAACACTGTTGCCGAGGCAGAGCGGGCGGTACGCTACTTTACGCAGTGGCATGGTGATCTTCACTTAGGTGAAATCGACAAGCCCAAGGCCCGTGACTTCCGCAACGCGCTTTCCCGCCTGCCAACGCGCCTCACTGGTAAGCAACGCGGGATGCCTCTCAGGCGGCTTGTCGAGTCCATAGGCGCGGATCACGCCCCCGCCCATGCAGCCACCGTCAACAAGAGCTTGAACCTGCTAGCGGCCATCGTGGGGGCGGCAGAGCGGGACGGCGAGATGGACAACGTGGCGGGCTTCGTCAATCCGTTTCGGAACCTGACCATCGTAATCGATCAGCGCCACGAAACGCAGCAGCGCCTCCCCTTCTCGGAGAGCCAACTAGGCGCTCTCTTCGCGGATGAAATCTTTACAGGCGGCAAGCGGCCCCGTGGTGGTGGCGGTGAGGCAGCCTTCTGGTTCCCGCTTATCGGCCTGCTGACTGGGGCAAGGCTGAACGAGATAGCTCAGCTCCGCATTGCGGACATCCGGCAAGACCCCGAAAGCGGCATCTGGTTCATCGACATCGGCACCGATGGCGGGCGGTCGATCAAGACGGCAAGCTCTCGTCGTCAAGTGCCGCTGCATGATGAACTCATTCGGCTCGGCCTGCTGCGCTACCGTGATGCCCTCCTCGCGAAGAAGGGAAGAAAAGACACAGATAGCCTTTGGCCCGATGTGCAATCGGAAGATGGTTTCTACTCCGCTACGGCTTATACCAAGTTCTTCGGGAGGTATCTCCGCAAGACGGTCGGCATCGAGGATAAGAGGATCGTGTTCCATTCCTTCCGCCACAGCTTCAAGCGGCTCTGTCGGGACGCGGGGCTCCCCGAGGAGCTTCATGATGCCCTCACCGGTCATGCGGGGAGTGGTGGGGTCGGCAGGAGCTACGGTGCCGGGTTCGGCCTCAAGGCCCTGCACGAGGCCGTAGGGCGTATTGATGCCCCTAAGTCTGTCATCGCGCTGCCGGAGTGGAAAGCATGAGCAGTAACGACACATGCATTGACTTCGCGAACTACCGCACGGTCACCTTCGAGGAGCAGCGCAAGGTCTGGCTCGAACTGGTCCCCGAGTTGGGTCGCTTCTTTGACGCCATGCCACCACACATGGCCCAGCGAAGGGGAACCATAAGGGTTTATACCAACAAGGTTCCGCATTGCCTCGGTGCACTAGTGGTCACCGTCACCGTCAACGAAAAGCGTGATGGCGAAAATTACTGGTGGTGCGAGTGCGAGTGCTTTCACCGTCCCGAAGGAGACCTAGAACAACGCGGGCGACAAGCAAAGGCGCAGATCGAAGAACTGAGGTCTAGGCGTGCCAAGGTAGCAAGGGCCGGACCTGCTCGCCCTGACGGCAGCAACGTGGTCGCCTTCGCTTGGTACAAGAAGCGCTTCGAAGAGGAGGCATCTAGCAGTGCACACGGAGGACCACCCTAGCGATATGCCGCAAGGTCTCTCTCTGGGCATGAGCCATCGGTCATCGGCGTAAGGCAGCCCGCCAAAGCGCGGTCTAGCTTAGCCTGCCATGCATCTTCGTGGTATAGCCATGCGATGAACAGAATGGCCGCGAAGACGACCACCCAAGTGGCGGTGTTATCATTTTGCCCATTCGCCATCCTATAGCCCTTCATGGTTGAACACATCGTGCCTTGAGATGAGCAGGGTTGAATCCCCAAGTCAAGCTTGCCGGTATGCGCGTCTCGGCTCCTTTGGGCGATATGAGGACGGATGGCGAGAGGAAGGCGACCGAACCCCTTCTGTTCCTCCCTACTCGCCACCACCTCGCGCAATGGCCTTGGGGAGTGACCCCTTAGGTTATGCGTCGGATGGTTTGCCAATCACCCTGAGGAAGCGATGGGCGTGCTTGATGTCGTAAAGCCTGAAGCAATTCTCGATGAGGGTCTGATAGTCCCATCGGCTCAGGTGGTCGGATAGACCCCAGTCCTTGGCGTTCCTATCGTAGGCAGCTAGGGCCTCATCAATCGCTTCGCGGCGGCCCCTCTGGATCAGCGCGTTCCCCCGTGCGATGCGGAAGTTCGAAGCGCTGAGGTCATGATGGTCACCTGTCTGCCTCTTCATGACCATCTCGCCTTGCCGGGCGTCGGCCATAATGCGCGGCACTGTGAGACCAAGATCGGAGAATACCTCAGGGTAGTCCCTTCTCTCGGTCGGATTAGTGCTGCTCTTGTCGATGAATATCGCCCCTGTCTCGAACAATGCGGCCACCCTGAGGACGAGGAACGCTTCTCGCTCAATGAGCCGGGGCTTGCGTTCCCCGATGGTAAACGCGATGAGGCCAGCGTAGGGCCCTTCGGTTACAAGGCTTGCCTCGGTGATAGACCCCTGAGGTAGTGCGGCCAGCAGGGTATCCATGGGAGGGGTGACACCATCGGCAGCGGTAGCTTCTTGGTCACCTCTTGCATAGCTAAGAGCTTGGGCATCATGGCAGGCTACGAGAGCCTTGACGGTTGCCACGGTATTCACTGGGTATGCCATTGGGGTTTAGTCCTTTCTGTTTGCATGGGTGGCCATCTCGGTCCCTTGGTGGATACCGAGAGGTGGCCTTGGGTTGGTTGGGGTCGGTCGAAATGGTGTCCCGTGTGGGAAACTAGGTGATCGGTTAGGCAGTTACCGATGAGCTATCTGATGGGTGCCTGGGTGCTTGCCTTGAAGCTTGGTTAGGGATTGGGGTCACTACCGCCATTGGCCCATCAGGGGAGCCCCAAGGCTCTCGCCAAGGGCACCACGGGCCAAGCCCGCAGGGAGCGCACCGGGGCTCCTCTTCGATAGTGAGGGAATTAGAAATCAGCCCTCGGACCGAGTGAAACCACTATGGGAACCACCGGGGCGCTTCTCTTCACTAGTAGGCGAATTGGAAACACGGCGGCAGCATCGGGGAAACCGCACGCCTCCTCTTCTCTAATGTCCAGATTGGAAAACGGCCCTTGGCTCATTATCAAGGAACCACCGGGCTCCTCTCCCATAGTAAGCGAATTGGAAACTCGGCGGTGCCCCCAAGGAAACCACCGGGCTTCTTTCCTATAGTGCGACAATTAGATTTGGTCAGTTAGCGGCGTTATCCTCACGCAATGGTACGCTGCGCAGGCCACCATGGGAGCGCACCGGGCTTCTTTCCAATAATCCGACAATTTGATTTTCAGGCCGAACTCAATGGAAGAAGTACGGGCTCTCCATCACGGCTTCCCGCGCCAATTGACAAGGCGGTTAGCACTGAGAACCACCGGGCTCCTCTTCTCTAGTCTGGGAATTAGGATTTCCGGTAATCCATCGCGGTAGCATCAAGGCAGCGGCAGGCTTCTCTTCACTAGTGTCCCAATTAGAAAACCCGGTGGCACCACCATGGGAACCACCACGCTCCTCTCCTATAGTGAGGGAATTAGAAACCCCGGCAATCCGCTAAGGACCACCGGGGCGCTTCTCTTCTCTAGGACGACAATTAGAAATCAGCCTCAGGCGCGGGCATTCGCTTTGCGCTCCCACATCGCCAGCGCCTTCTCGGCGGCCGCAGGGCTTTCCTGAATGCGATAGATCGTCTGGCGGGACAGGCCGGTCTCCTTGGCGATCCCGGTGACCGCTATGCCCTTGGTGAGCAAGTCCCGGACGGTCCCTAGCTGTTGCCGCGTGAAGCTCGGCTTGCGACCAATATAGGCGTTCTCATCGGTGCTCATGGCGTGGGCGATACCGGCGAGCTGCGCCTCCTTGGTGGCTTCCGCTTGGGCCTGTGCGGTCGCAGCGAGGAAGCCAATGAGAGCGTCCCTCACGGCCATCTGCATGGGTTCCCGCGTGTTGCCGTCAAAGGTGATGTCGTTGATGATGGTACGGATGACCACCCCGCGCTTGATGAACTCCCTGATGGTGTCCGTTACGTCCGCATAGTTTCGCCCGAGCCGGTCAATCCAGCGGACCACGAGCACGTCCCCAGAGCGCAGCATGTCGAAGAGGCGCTTGCCTTGGGGGCGGTCCCGCATGTTGACCGACACGCCGCTAACGCCCTCATCCGCAATCACGTGGTTGAACGTGAAGCCCGCCTTCTCGGCTTGCGCTTGCTGATGCGTGAGGGTTTGCTCGGTGGTCGATACTCTGGCGTAAAGGAATGTTGACATAGACCTGCCTCTCGATGTGACCGTAAGGGTATTGTCCGAATAGATATCTGTCCGAATACCCGATGTCAACCCTAACGGACGCCAATAGGTGAGGCAGGCGATTGTCCGCATGGGTATACCCTAAGGGACAAAGCGGCACCGCTAGGCGTTAGGGCTTTTCCCGAAAGGCGAATTGAGGCAAGTTGTTCGCGGATCGGTTGCTGGGGCGGATGGACTATGGCTGACCAAGGCGGAGAAGAGATACGGCGTGTGCTGGCGGCAGCTGAAGCTCAGTGGGAGTTGGGCGATATGCTTCATCAAGAACTCGACAACAAGGGTAAGACGGTCACTGTTCTGACATTGGTCATCTTCGCACTCCTCGCACTGTGGTTCCTTGATCACAACTATCAGGCAGAACGCCGTGAACAGGCGCTGTCGTCATGGTGCCCGTATTGGCAGACGATACCGAGCCGCTGCGAGTAGATTGTCTGAGGCGGACGGACAAATCCTGACCGGGGGGACCGGGGGGAAAACGCGCGACCGCTGCCACGAAGGTGGGCATTCAGATATCTGACCCCCATCAAAGTCGGCCAGCTCGGTTGTTGACTGAAAGAAAAGCATCTAGCCGTAGAAAACAGCGCGTGCTTAATTGCTGGCTGATACCGGAGCACCGCATGAAAAAGCCCGAAAGAAGTAATTATTCCACCATCGATTTTATGCACTGGAAAGCCGCAGGAAACTTAGTGATTTCGCCAAAGTTTCAGCGTCGCGGCGTGTGGGGACGACCCGCGCAGTCCTATCTCATAGACACCCTACTGCTATCCCTTCCTGTCCCACCTCTGTACTTGCGCGTCACGCAAGACCCCAAGAAGGGCATGGTGCGCGAAGTTGTGGACGGTCAACAACGCCTGTCGGCGGTGCTATCCTATGTAAACGACGAGTTCGCACTTTCGAAGAACATCGAGAGTCCAGCCGTAGGAAGGAGGTTCTCGCAGCTCACGCCGGAGCAACAGGCCGCCATTCAGCAATACTCTTTTATTTGTGAGGTCTTCTACGGGGTAGACGATGGCGACATCCTAAAAATCTTTTCGCGGTTGAATACTCATTCTGTCAAACTCAATGCGCAGGAACTACGAAATGGACGCTATTTTGGCGAGTTCAAACGGGTCTGCTTCGCCTTGTCGACCGAACATCTGGAATTTTGGCGAAACCGCAAGATTTTCAGCGAGCAAGCAATAGCCCGTATGCAGGAGGTCGAACTGACCAGCGAACTTTTGATTGTGCTGTTCGCTGGGCTGCAAGATAAGAAAAAGTCTATCGACGGCTTCTACAAAACGTATGACGAGAACTTTCCTGCAAAGGACATGGCTGAGCATAGGTTCCGTGCAACCATAGACGCCATCAACGACTCAGTTGGTGATATTCTGTCTGCCACCGAGTTCCGGCGCGTCCCTCTCTTCTATAGTTTGTTCGCAGCAGTCGCTCACCGCCTCTTTGGGGTGCGCAATGTTGACCGGCCATCGCCGGAACATGGGCGGCTCAGTAAGGGCGAGGAGGAGGCCCTTCAAGCAACCGTGCGGGAGCTGTCGAATGTTCTCGAAAATGCAAGCGACGAAGGCGATGTCGAGCAGGAAATGCGCCAATTCGTGACCGCGTGCCTCCGGCAGACAGACAACCTTAGACCTCGCCGGATTAGGCTCGAGACGCTTTACGATCACGCCTTTAAATAATGCCAAGAAGCCTTCCGCGTTTTGATCTCGGATTTAGGGCCGAATCGCTCTCGGCGCTTGCGCTTGTAAATCGGCTCGAGATTGCGATGGTCGGAGCGAACCGAAGCGATCCCGATAGGATACGATTGCAAGATGTCGAACTTGCCTATGAGCTTGCATTCGTGCGCCTCTTCACCACGTGGGAGGTAGTGCTCGAACAAGTATTTCTGCGGCTTATGTGCGGTTTCGCGCCGACGGGGGGGCAGGCAATCTTAATCAATGGGGGAGCATATTCCTCAACCATTGGCCACGCGGAGACTATGCTGCTGAATGGGCGAGCCTACTTGCTGTGGCACAACCCGGATCACGTCATAAGTCGCGCCGCAAATACCTTTTCGAATAGCAACTATGAGCAAGTGCTAGCGTCAGCACAACAAAGGCTCAAGCATTTTGCAGCTATTCGACATCGGATTGCGCATGCACAAAAGGACGCAGCGATGAAGTTCGATGCTGCCACCATGGCCCTTGCCGGAAAACGATATCGAGCATCGAGGCCGGGACGCTTTCTGCGAGACTGGTCTATCAATTCGAACCCTGCGGAGCGGTGGCTTCCCCTCATTGCGTCGGAACTCGAAAGGTTGGTTACTCAGCTTAGATAACGGGAAGTAGCAATTCCCTTGCTAGAAACCCAGCTGAGTGGTACACACATCTGCGTTGGCTTCTCGAATTTTATTTTGATTTCAAAGCGTTGAAAGAAATGGTTGCGTCTCCTGTCGGGTGCGCCACCACTTTCCTAATCTGCATCGCCACATAAGTGCGGACTCGCTCGCACCCTCAGTTCGCGGATTCTGACCACCATAAACGCGGACTAGCGTCTCCGGAAGGCCTTCGACTGGTCGTCACGCGCTGCATTAGGCTCGAATCAGCGGATCGTTCTTGGTCGCCTCTAGCTTAGCGTCGTTCGCCTCGATCCAACCTTCGAGCTTTTCCGTGAGAGCGGGCCAAACGTCATTGTACTCATGGTGGAACGTGCTCATGCATAGTTCCATCGACCCAAGGTGCCGGTCGCCATACAGCTCCATCCAACGGTTCGAGAAATGCGTCTCGTACTCGTCGTGAGCGATCTTTGAATAGCCGGCCACCATGCCTTCGTAGTTCGGATGAGCACTTTCAGACAAGATAGCATAGAGCTTTTCTATGCCGGGATAACGCTTGTCGGATTTTTGAAGGATCGTCACGATGTTGATGGACTGATGCTCTGTCGAACCGTCCCGCGACCCGAGCAAAAGCACCGAGGTCTTCTCGCCGAAGGCATGGAAGCTTATTTTGCAGTCGAGCACCTGTTGCATGAGTTGGTTGAGGTAGATCAGCGTGGCGAGCGACTCGAAGCCGCTCCGCAGCAGGATGCGTGCGCCGAGGCCATGCCCCTGCTGATGTAGCGCGTAGGATTGCGTCATCAAATCGTGCAGCCGCCAGAACACGGCCTCACGCAGCATCCAGACTCGAAATGATGCCTTCCACTTGTACGCAACGGGGTTGCGAGACAGCAGACCGCCAACCGGAATGCTCGACAGGAGCGCGGCCCTCCAGTTGGCAAGGTTCTGTTCAACGGCGTTCATGTTCCCAATTACCACAGGTAGCGTATCCAAATGCAAGTTGTTGGAGCCGATCCCGAGCACCTTTGCTAGTGGGCCCACAATTTGGTCAACGAGAGAGGGGGCATCGAAATGGTGGAGATCGAAGAGACGGGGATCGAAGAGACGCGCTATTCCAACATCGGCGGCCAAGACGTCACTACGAATTATATTGGTCCAGCAATTACATAGGAGTTCCCAGTTTCATCTCGTCGGATGCGCCAAAACTCCCAACGCAATGATTCTTATGCCCATTCGAAAAACGCTCCGGAACAAAAGAGAGAACTTTCAGCCGCAGTGTCTGAATTGCGACCTGGGCGCGGCCTCCGTTCCGACTGAAATCGTTCGTGAAAACGCGCTGACAAAGTTGCGTTGAGAACCCGAGAGACCGCTTTCGCGCTGCTCCAGTTTGGTCAACGAGGATGCCGGCTGAGCCGCAAAACATCAGCAGGCTGCAGTCGTCCGTATTTGGGCAGGAAGCGGGTATATGTCGGACAACGCCGGGTCGGCGTGGATGACCCAAAGCCGACTTAGTGGGTGCTTCGCGGAGCGTTGCAACCATTTGCGTCATCGCGCCAAACCCTCAGCGACAGCGCTCGCCGGTACCGGGGCGATCAGCGGCTCTCGCGCGCGTTGCACAGGGCTGTTCTATGGCTGATCGAGAGGCTTCGCCTTTCCTGCCTCACATTCCGGCAGTCGCAGAGGTTTGGCGAGTTTCGCCAGTGTCTCGGGCTTGGCGCACGCCGGGAAGCCAGCTAGCGGCATTGTCTCTATGAACCGACTGCGCTCCATTGCGCTCAGGCCGGATTCATTGATCATGCTCTCGACAGTCAGGTCCGGGTGCCGCTTGAGAGTTTCTACAACCGAAGCATTCGCCTCATCGGTTCGACCCAGTGCCGCGAGGGAGCTGCTACGCACCACCCAATTCCACTTTTGGTAGTTGTTAGGCGTCATGCGGTCCAGCATCTTCACCGCGTCCTCATACCGGCCCGCCATAAAATAGGCAGGCGAGAAGAAGTTGGACGTCCACATTGGATAGTTCGGGTCGAGCCGCATTACTTGGTCGACCATTTGAGCGCCGCGTTCGGGTTCACCGAAGCGTGCTGCAAAGCCGGAATAAAAAGTGAGGATTTCGGACGAACCGGGAGCTAGACGAAGGGCCGTGTCCAGCTCAGCCTTGGCGCGGCCCATGTCGCCCTTATTAGCAAGGCTCATACCAAACACCGCGTGTGCTTCAGCGTCGCTCGGATCAAGCCGCACCGCGCGTTCGGCTACATCGGCAGCCGCCTTGCGGTTGCTCTCGGGATCGACACCAAACACACCCAATAGATCATGAGCATGGTAAAGTTCCACCCAGGCCCGTGCCAGCCCCGGGTCCAGCTCGACGGCGCGGTTGAGAAACGTGACGGCCTCCTCCGCATCCGCTTTGGTGAGCTTTTCAATATTCTCGGACCCGAGCAGATAGTAATCATAGGCATTCAGGTTTTCAGGCCGTTTACGTTTGGCTGCAGCCCGCCCGGCTTCTTGAATCAGTCCGACTCCGCCGCCGAGGCGGTTCGTGACCTGCTCTGCGATTTCGGTCTGAACGGCGAACACGTCCTCAGCGGGCCGGTCCCAATTCTCCGACCAAAGATGGTGGCCGTTTCTTGCGTCGATCAACTGTGCTGTGATCCGTACCCGGTCCCTCTGCCGCTGGATCGAGCCTTCCAGTACAAAGCCGACATGGAGCGCACTTGCGACCTGGCGGGCATCCACTGGCTTGCCTTTATAAACTTCCGTCGAATTCCGCGCCACCACCTCGAATTCGGGAAACCGCGCGAGGTCGGTGATGATGTCCTCAGTCAGGCCATCGGCCAGACGCCCGCTGGCATCGTCGCCGCCATAATTGTTGAAGGGCAGCACTGCCACCGACGGCTTGCCGCTCAAAGGCTCGGGCTGCAAGAACCACCAAACCCCGCCGCCTGCCAGAGCCAGCGCCACGATCGCCGCCGCAGCCGTCTTGGCCCAGCGCGGCATCATTCCGAGAAGCGGGCGACGTGCCCGTTTGCCGTCGAGTCTCAGCCGATACATCCGCACCGGGCGGCTGATGTTCTTGACCTGCGGCTCGCCGGCGAAATCGAGCGGCCAATCGAGTTTGCCCTGGAGATGATCGTATGCCGTCCCCGACACCATCACGCCGCCCGGCTCTGCCAACTGCTCCAGCCGCGCGGCGACATTCACGCCATCACCATAGACATCGCCATCCACCAACGCCACATCGCCCAGATTGATCCCGACGCGGAATACGATGCGCTCAGCCTCCGGCAGGTCGGCGTTGCGCGCGGCCACGGTATTCTGAAACTCCGCGGCGCAGGCAACCGCATCAACCACGCTGTCGAAGGCGACGAGCGCGCCGTCACCCATCAGCTTGATAACGGTGCCATGGCGCTGGGAGATGGCGGGATTGATCAGGTCGGCGCGGATGGCCTTCAGTCGCTTGATGGTGCCGGCCTCATCGGCCTCCATCGCCTTCGAGTAGCCTACCATATCCGCGGCTAGGATCGTGAGCAGCTTCCGGTCGAGCGCGGGGGTACTCATCATCGTTGCCTTGCATGAACATGCAATATGCCGGGAGTCTACACCCATCGAAGCGCCGCAACTAGCACACCGCCAAAACGGCATGTCTGCTTGTGACCCCCATCGCTTCTGGCCTTTCCGACTTGCGGTTTTTCAAGAGCTTGGCCCACCGACAGGACCGCGCTGGTGAAAGCGAGGGTTGGCGGGCGTTAACCGAACGTTAACGGCTATTGACTAACAGTCCCACAGTAGCGAAGGTTCGTGCGCAGCCTTGACCGCCGATTCGGGGGACTGGCTGTTGTAGCGCGAAGACGTTCGCGTTGACTGGCGTGGGGATCAGGGCCGATGGCTCTGGATGCATGATGCCCTTCCAATGCGCAGGCTCGTCCGAGCCATGTTCTCTGCAAAAATCGCGTTTCCTTCGCAGCAACCACGCGATGGCGGCGTCCGTCTGAGCTGGCGAAACCCCGAGCAGCACGGAGCTGGCCTGGTCCAACACAGGGAGGGCCTGATTGGCCCACTCGCCCGGAGCGCGCAGGTAACGACGTTTTTGATCCGTTAGCAAATCCGGGGCGCGTCCATGACAACAACCATCCCTACGCTGTCCATCAGCCAAATCCGGAGCCTTTCCACGGCTTCGATCGCCGCGTGGACTACCGAGGATGCGGCAGCCCTCAGCGCTGACCAAGTCAAAGTCCTCAACGCGCGTCAGATCGCTGCTATGGGTGCGGACAACGTCCACACACTGAGCGCGCAACAGATGAGCGCCGTATCGCCGGGCGCCATCGTCGGCTTGACGGCCGACCAGTTGGCGGTTCTGTCCGCGCAGCAAATCCAGAGCCTGTCCACGGGACAGGTCGCAGTCCTTTCCGCCGGCCAGATGACAGCACTGGACAGCAATCAGGTCGCTGCCTTCACCAGCTCGCAGATCGGCGCCTTCAGTCTCAATGAAATCCACGCCCTCACGCCGGAAGACATCGCGACCTTCACGACCGACGAGATTGCGGCGATCAGCACCAGGACGCTACCGGGCTTGTCCACCGACGCCGTTGCGGCTCTTTCCACCGATCAGGTCCACGCACTGACGACCCGCCAGGTTTCCGCGCTGACGACCGCTCAGCTCGCGGCATTTTCTGGCGAGCAGATGGGGGCTTTGAGCACCACGCAGATCAGCGCACTGACCTCGCGGCAAACCGTAGGACTGGATGTCACGGCGCTCTCCACCGAGCAGACTGCCGCCCTTTCGACGACCCTGATCGCCACGCTTGGAAGCAACCAGATCGCAGCCCTCTCAGCCGACCAGGTGGACGCCCTGACGAGCGCCCAAGTCGCCGCGCTGTCAGTGGTCGAACTTCGGGCCCTGTCGCCGGAAGACATCGCAACCTTTACACCCGACGAGATTGCGGCGATCAGCACCAGGTCGCTGCCGGGCCTGTCCAACGATGCCATCGCGGCTCTTTCCACCGACCAGGTCCATGCGCTGACGAGCGGCCAGATTGCCGCGCTGACGAGCGGCCAAATCGCGACGCTGTCATCCGAGCAGGTTGGTGCCTTGAACACCACGCAGATCGGCGCTTTGACATGGCGGCAAGCCCCTGGACTAAATGTCACGGCCCTCTCGACCGACCAGACCGCCGCCCTTTCGGCGAGCGTGATCGCGGCACTTGGAAGCAGCCAGATCGCCGCGCTCTCAACCGATCAGGCGGCCGCCCTGACGAGCGCGCAAATTGCTGCGCTGACTTCAATCGAGCTGCGTGGCCTGTCGCCGGAAAATGTCGCAACCTTCACGACCGGCGAGATCGCCGCGATCAGCACGCGGTCGCTATCGGGCCTGTCCGCCGACGCCATCGCCGCCTTCTCCACGGACCAGATTCATGCGCTGACAACCGGCCAGATCGCCTTGCTGACGAGCGACCAAATCTCCGCGCTCTCATCCGAGCAGGTCGGCGCCCTGAGCACGACACAGATCAGCGCCCTGACCTCGCGCCAAGCCCTGGGGCTGGATGTGACTGCGCTCTCCACCGACCAGACCGCCGCCCTGTCGACGGGCGTGATCGCGGCACTCGGAAGCAGCCAGATCGCCGCCCTCTCAACCGATCAGGCCGCTGCCCTGACGAGCGCGCAAATCGCCCGACTGACCGCGGCCGAACTTGGCGCGCTATCGCCGGATAACCTCGCGACCTTCACGACCGCCGAGATGGCGGCGATCAGCGTGCGGGCGCTGCCGGGCTTGTCCACCGATGCCGTCGCGACCCTCTCCAGCGACCAGATCCACGCGCTGACAACCAGCCAGATTTCCACGCTGACGACCGTTCAGTTCGCGGCGCTGTCATCCGAGCAAGTCGGCGCCTTGACCACGGCGCAGATCAGTGCCCTGACATGGCGGCAAGCCCTCGGCCTGGATGTCGCGACACTCTCGACCGATCAAACCGCCGCACTGTCGACGACCCTGATCGCAGCACTCGGAAGCAACCAGATCGCCGCCCTGTCAACCGATCAAGCGGCCGCCCTGACGAGCGCGCAAGTCGCCGCCCTGACAGCGGTCGAGCTTGGCGCCCTGTCACCGGAAAATATCGCAACCTTCACGACTGACGAAATCGCGCTGATTAGCATCAGATCGCTGCCGGGCTTGTCCACCGATGCCGTCGCGGCTCTCTCCAGCGACCAGCTCCACGCGCTAACGGCCCGTCAGGTTGCGACGCTGACGACCGTTCAGCTCGCAGCGCTGTCATCCGGCCAGATGGGCGCCTTGAGCACCACGCAGATCAGTGCCCTGCTCGCGCGGCAAGCCATGGGGCTGGATGTCACGGCGCTCTCGACCGATCAGACCGCCGCCCTTTCGACGGGCCTGATCGCAGCACTCGGAAGCAATCAGATTGGCGCTCTCTCAACTGATCAGGCGGCCGCCCTGACGAGCGCGCAAGTCGCTGCCCTGACGGCGCTCGATATCAGGGGCCTGGAGTCCGAAGACATCGCGACGTTCACGACCGGCGAAATCGCGGCAATCAGCACCAGGGCGCTGCCGGGTTTGTCCACCGGCGCCGTTGCGGCTCTCTCCTCGGATCAGCTGAACGCCCTGACGACCGCCCAGTTTGTGGTGCTGACGAGCGACCAGATCGCCGCGCTGTCACCCGAGCAGGTCGGGGCCTTGAGCACCGCGCAGATCAGCGCCCTGACCACGCGGCAAGCGGCGGGACTGGATGTTACGGCGCTCTCGACCAGCCAGACCGCCGCCCTTTCCAACCGCCTGATCGCGGCGCTCGCAAGCAGCCAGATCGCCGCCCTGTCGACGGATCAGGTTGCCGCCTTGACGAGCTCGCAAATCGCGGCACTGACGGCGGCCGAGCTTGGCGCCCTAGAACCGGAAGACATCGCGACCTTCACGCCCGACGAGATCGCGGCGATCAGCACGCGGTCGCTGTATGGCTTGTCCACCGATGCCGTCGCGGCCCTCTCCACCGACCAGATCCATGCGCTGACGACCAGCCAGATTGCCAGGCTGACGAGCGACCAGATCACAGCACTGTCATCCGAGCAGATCGATGCCTTGAATTCGACGCAGATCCAGGCGCTCTCGGCCGCACAGATCGCGGCGATGCTGGTGGAGGACATCCAGACCTTCACGACGGACGAAATCGCGGCGATCAATACGAGAGCTCTGCCGGGCCTGTCCACGGCCGATATTGGGGGCCTGAGCAGCCAGCAGCTGGACGCCTTCACGTCAGCGCAGGCGCGGGCACTGAATTCGGCGCAAGTCGATGCGGTAATCGCAGCCTATGCGGAATTTGACGGCTCCTGACCGCTTCCAGAACGCCTCACCCGGCAAGTCAATGCTCTCAGCGACAAGTAAAGATCATAAGGCACCTCTTGCGAGGCAATATAGACGGGCGGCATGAAAGCATGTCGCCCGCTTCTATTCGACCGACCCAAATATGGGCCGCGGCAAACAAAAACAACAATCCGGAATCCGGGCGGCAGTTAACCCAAATTTAAAATCTGCGGAATAATCATGTCTCAGAACGCGGAAGGCAAAAGCTGCGCGCACCGGCACTTTCAAGCCAATCCCGGTGACATGGCATTGCTACTCGCTTTCGAGGGCGTGGGAATCAGAGACGTGTTGCTCTGGATGCATGATGCCATTCCGATGCGCTGGCTCGATCGAGCCATGTTTCACCTAGCATAGTCCTCTGTCGGAGGGTGATGTCCGAGATCGGCGTCGCCGCGGCACAACTAACCTTGGGGTACATCCATGTCAGCCGTTTCCTTTGTACAATCTCTGACCGCCAACCAGGTCAAATCTCTTTCCGCAACTTCGATTCAGAATCTCAGCACCGCCCAGCTCGCTGGCCTGAAGACCACTCAGGTGGCCGTGCTCAATTCAACTCAGCTCGGCGCAATCAGCAGCGACGACATCAGCTCGCTGGGCACGACAAACCTCACCAGCCTGTCGACGGGCGCTCTTGCCGGATTGAAGCTCGACCAGCTCCAGGCAATCACGAACGGCGTTGCGGCATTCAGCTCGACCCAGGTTGCCGGCCTGTCGACCGCTGTCATTTCCTCGCTCGACAACACCGACCTGGCAAACTTCGACTCGGCTCACCTGCAGGCCCTGAAGTCCACGCAGGTTTCGGCCCTTCAAGCCGATGAGCTTTCGAGCACCCAGGTCGGCTACCTGCTGAGCTCGCAGGTCTCTGCGCTGAGCAGCGCCCAGGTCAGCGTTATCGACAGCGCCGCATTCGGTACCTTGACGAGCGGCCAGCTTGTCGGCCTCAGCACGGCTGGCGCCGCTGGCTTGACCTCGGACCAGCTCCTTACGCTGAATAGCGCCGATCTCAACGCGCTCAATACGAAGACCCTGGCTGGCCTCTCCGCTGCCAACGTCGCATTGATCGCAACTGCGGACGTCGCCGGTCTCGACGCGGCCCACATCAAGGGCCTGACGACCGCCCAGGCTGCTGCCCTCACCTCCGACCAGGCAACCGCTTTGACGACCGATCAAGTCTCGACCCTGTCGGCGAACCAGATCGCAGCGTTCGATGCCGGCGACTTCGCAGGCTTCAGCTCTGCTGATATCGGTGCCATCAGCCTGACGGCCATCAAGGGCCTGGGTTCGGACGATATCATGGGTCTGACGGATGCGCAGCTCGACGGCATCACGGACGCCCAGGTGCCGTCAATGTCGACCGACCAGACTGCCTGGGTCCTCGCTGCCTACAACGACACGACCGTCCAATAATAGACAACGGCGCGGCTTCGGCCGCGCCGCAACACTTCATTCGATGTTGCAAGAGCGGGCGGCGCGCCAAGGCGCCGTCCATTTTTCGTTCTCGGCGGACTGCCATTCCGCCTCTTCCAAGACAACCAGCCCCGCGCAAGGCAGGGCCGTCAATAAAGGACCAGGCCCTTTTGCGCCTGCAGTCTTCGGCCACAGCGCCGTTTTGTCGAGGGAAAGGCATGACCGTCAATACAACAATCGCTTCCAGTCAGGCGTCGCCGCTTGCAGATATGTTGCTGCAAGCGCGTAATCAGCAGATGTCTCTGACCGCATTGTTCCAGGCCGCAGAAGGCTTCGCCGGCGTTGGACTGTTAGCGCAAGCGGCCGACCTCTACAAAACCTGGATCGCCTTCAACGATACAAATCCGCTGCTGCACATGGCCTGCTTCAATTATGCTGTCTGCCTGCGCAACATGGGCGATGTCGCGGGTGCGATCCAGGCACTGCGCACCTGCCTGAAACATGAGCCCGCGTTCGGTCCCGCCCACATCAACCTCGGCCGCGCTCTGGAAGACTGCGGCCTGATTGGTCAGGCCGTCCGGCAATGGCGGAACTTTGCGGAAGCAACCGACGAGATCACGCCTGACCGCCTCAGTCATCGCGTGATGGCGCTCCACCATACCGGTCGTGTGCTGGAAACCGCCGGCCAGCTGGCGGATGCGGAAGCCGCCTTGTGGCAGGCGATCGAGCTGCAACCCTCAAAGCTGGAAGCGGGCCAGCATTGGACCTCGCTGCGCCAGCATCAGTGTAAATGGCCGGTTCTTACCCCATCGATCCATGTCTCAGCCCGTCAATTGCTTGATACGATGTCGCCGCTGACGCTCGGCTGCTATGCCGACGACCCGCTTTTCCAGCTCGCCAAGGCTTATCGTTACGGCAAGAATCTGGTCGGGCGGCCCGACACCAAGGGTTTCCCGCTCAAGCCGGCGCGGCTCAAAACGGGATCCGGGCAGCGCCTGCGCATCGGCTATGTTTCTTCGGATTTGCGCCAGCACGCGGTCGGCTTCGCTCTCTGCGAAGTTTTCGAGCTGCATGACAAGAGCAGCATTGAGATCTTCGCCTATTACTGCGGCGAGCCTCGGTCCGGTGATAAGACACATGACCGCATCAGGGCGGCCGTCCATTGCTGGCGCGATATTGCAGCACTGGGCGATCTCGACGCAGCGAAACAAATCGCCGCCGACGAAATCGACGTTCTTGTCGACGTCAATGGCTATACGAAACATGCCCGGACCGCCATCTTCGCCTATCGCCCGGCGCCGGTCATTGTCAACTTCTGCGGTTATCCCGGCACGATGAGCAGTCCGTTTCATCAGTATATGATTACCGACCCGCAGATCGTGCCGCCGGAGAACGAAATCTATTACACCGAAAAGGTGCTGCGGATCGCTTGTGACCAGCCCATCGACCGTAAGCGGGAAATTGCTGAGCGACCGAGTCGGGCTCAGGTCGGACTACCGGAGGATGTTTTCGTCTATGCCTCCTTCAACGGGATGCAGAAGATCACCGCCGAGTGTTTTGCACGCTGGATGAAGATTCTTTCGGCAACGCCGGGCAGCGTGCTGTGGCTGCTTGGCGGCAGCGAGGATGTCAACCAGCGCCTGCGCGAGGCGGCCGCGCAAAGCGGTGTGGCACCCGAGCGGCTCATTTTTGCTGCGAAGGCGCACAATCCGCAGCATCTCGCGCGCATCGGTCTTGCCGATCTCTTCCTCGACACCTTCCCCTACGGGGCGCATTCCACTGCCGCGGATGCGATCACTATGGGATTGCCTGTCCTGACTTTCCCGGGAAAAACCTTTGCCGCACGTTTCTGCTCAAGCATCGTAGCGGCGGCCGGCATTCCGGAACTGATTTGCAGCACGCCGGACGAATATGTGAGCCGCGCCATCGCCCTGGCGCACGATCGAAAAAGCCTCACGGCAATCAAGGACGCCTTGCAACGCAATCGTGAGACCAGTGTGCTGCGCGATATTCCAGGCCTTGTACGCCGTCTCGAAGAGCTGTTCTGGCAGATGCAGGGTGAAACTGAGCGCGGCGAAACACCGGTCCCTGACCTACGCAACCTCGACGTCTACTACGAGATCGGCGCAGAACTTGTCCTCGCAGGCGTCGAGTTCGAGGATGATCGCGCCTATCGGCGGCGGTATCTCGAAAAGCTCGCTCAGTGGCACGACTACGCGCCGCTCCCCCGCGATTCTCGCTTATGGACCGAACCGGCCGCTTAACGGAATGACCAAGCTCCGCCATCAGTCCCGCAAATTGCGGCGTGGCGCTCAAACAAGAAGATCGGACCTGTAGGATGATTGAGAAGTATCAGCGCTACGCAAGCATCGCTGACTCTGTAGAGTCGACCATAACCACAATTCGCAATTTGCCGATCTCACGGTGCTACGAC
>NZ_JBNDHT010000069.1:0-34913 GCF_056755115.1 Rhizobium sp. SVR5-2C
TCCGGCGGCCAGCAGCAGCGCGTGGCGATTGCCCGTGCGCTGTGCATGAACCCGAAGATCATGCTCTTCGACGAGCCCACTTCGGCGCTCGACCCGGAAATGGTCAAGGAGGTGCTCGACACGATGATCGACCTCGCCAAGGAAGGCATGACCATGCTCTGCGTCACCCATGAGATGGGCTTCGCACGCCAAGTCGCCGACCGGGTGATCTTCATGGACCGCGGCCAGATCCTCGAAGTGGGCACTCCGGCCGAATTCTTCGGCAATCCGAAGAACGAGCGCCTCAAGACCTTCCTGGGCCAGATTTCCTGAGCTGAAACTATTCAAAACATACGGAGTTCCGGACGTGAAGCCAGACATTCTGCTCGTCGAACCGATGATGAAGCTGATCGAGGACAAGCTCGACGATGCCTATACGGTTCATCGCATGTATGATCCGGACGGCAAGGCGGCGCTGGAGGCAGCGCTCCCGAACATCCGCGCGGTCGCGACCGGCGGCGGCACCGGCCTTTCCAACGAGTGGATCGAAAAGCTGCCGTCGCTCGGCGTCATCGCCATCAACGGCGTCGGCACCGACAAGGTGGACCTGAAATTCGCCCGCAGCCGCAATGTCGACGTCACGACCACCCCGGGCGTGCTCACCGACGATGTCGCCGATCTTGGTATCGCGCTTACTCTGGCCGTGCTCCGCCACGTCGCCAAGGGCGACAGCTTTGTGCGCGACGGCAAGTGGGGTAGGGAGCCGTTTCCGCTCGGGCACAGCCCCAAGGGCAAGCGCGTCGGTATTCTCGGTCTCGGCCAGATCGGCAAGGCCATTGGACGCCGGGCCGAGGCCTTTGGCATGGATGTGCGCTACTGGAACCGTTCGCCGATCACCGACGTCGCCTGGAAAGCCTGTGCTTCGCCGATGGCGCTTGCGGAGGACAGCGATATTCTCGTGCTGACGATCGCCGCGAGCGCCGCCACCCAGAACATCGTCAATGCCGACATGCTGAAGGCGCTCGGGAAAACGGGCGTACTGATCAACATCGCGCGCGGCTCCGTGGTCGACGAGGATGCCCTGCTTGCCGCCCTCAACGACGGCACGATTGCCGGCGCCGGCCTCGATGTCTTCGTCAATGAGCCGAAGATCCGCGAAGATTTCTTCACTGCGCCCAATACGGTGCTGATGCCGCATCAGGCGAGCGCCACGGTCGAGACCCGTGTTGCCATGGGCGAGCTGGTGCTCGCGAACATCGCCGCGCATTTCGCCGGCGAAAAGCCGCCTACGACCGTCAACTGAGCAATTCCAGGAAAAGCGTGAAACGTTTTTCCGTCCAGAATTGCGTCGGACAAAAATGAATCGGAGTTCCACAATGATCATCCGCCAAGCCCTTTTCGAGGGCACGATCCACGCCGGCCAAGAAGAGGCCTTCAAGCTCTATGTCGCCGAGAAGCTGATGCCCATGTGGCGGGCTTTTCCGGGCGTCAAGGAAGTGCGCGTACTTTACGCCCTTGAACGCGACGAGGGCGCGCCGTCTTATCCGATGGTTCTGTCCACCATGTACGAAAGCCGCGAGACGCTGGCGGCGGCACTGGAATCTCCCGTGCGCTACGAGAGCCGCGAGATGACCAAGGGCCTGCTCGAAATGTTCGAGGGGCGCATCCACCACCATGTATTCGAACTTGGTGAGAGCTGAGGCAACTCGGCAATTCGCGCGGGATGACGATTGTCCCGGTCGGCGTCATCCCATCGTCGCCAGCCGCGCCGCCCCGGCGTGGCCTGCGTCCGTCCGGCGGTTATTGCAGTGGTTTCTTGGTCGCGATCCAGATCATAAAGGGAGGCTCTGGACTTCGCCCTTGCACGTCAGAGGGTTTTGCTGCGTCAGCTGCGTGGAACATAGGTTTTGAGCATGTGATCGAAGCCTGCGACCGCATGCGCTCCGGCGAAGTCGAAGCGTTCGAGAAACGGCTCGGCAAACGACGCCGAAGCCAGCACCGGCTGTCCCAGTTGCTTGGTTAGCCCCTGAAGCCGCGCCGCCTCGTTGACAGCGCGACCGATGACGGTGAAGTCCAGCCGCTCGTCAGTACCCACATTGCCATACATGACTTCTCCGACGTGCAGGGCAATGCCGACGTCCAGGGGTCGGCCGGCCGCCGCATTCAGGGCGCGAATATCCCTCAGGGTACTCAGCGAGGCAGCGAGCGCACGTTCACGCATATCGAGGTCGCTCTCCGGGTGATCCGAGCGAAAGATGCCCATGACGGCATCGCCGATGAACTTCAAGACTTCACCGCCTGCGCCCATGACCGTCCCGACAGTGATGTCGAAGTATCGATTGAGAAGGCTGATGTAATCGTCCAGGCCCAATTGGCTGACGAGTCGGGAAGACTGGCGCAGGTCGCAGAACCAGATGCCGCAGGTGATGCGCTCCGAGTCGCCACGCGTGATGCGTCCGTCAAGCACCTGAGACCCGCAGGAGCGGCCTATATAGATGTCGAGGAGACGAGAGCCCGTCTCAAAGGTTGACCGCGCTTTCGCTGCCAGGGCCAATGTCGTGGAGACAGACTTGAAGCACTCGATTTCGGTCTCGCCAAAGCCGCCGGGGCGACGGGTGGCGAAGGAACCCACGACGCAGGGAACAAGACCAACCCGGCGTGCAAATGGCGACAACGCCGCCGCACCGGTTGCATGGAAGAAACCGAAATATTCGGTGTAGCCTTCCGCTCGAAGCCGCGTGAGCAATGACATGTCGTCCACGGCGTCATCAAGAAGAAAGCGCTTGTACTTCAGCCGGTTCAAGGCAAGCTCGAAATACGGACCGCGCCGGGTGTCTGGGTCTTCCATCAGCTTCGGCGTGTAGTATTTTGTGGTTGCGCCGTCATCGTCCGAGCACCAGGTGACCTCTTGCGAAACGATTTGCGGGTGCAGCGTCAGAATCGAGCATCCGGCCCGGTCGACCGCAGCACCGCCTGCATTGAGGCGGCGCGCCAGGCCTTCGACAAGCTCCCGCAAGTCGCGGCCGCCAAGCCCGCTATCGACCAACCAGTCAACAGCAGCCGCAACGAGTGCAGAAGCATCAGATGCCGAAAGCGCGTTCTTCATCGCCGCCACCGTCAGTAGCCTTCGTCCTGCCGGCGATCATACACCAAGATGCCGCGTCAATTCTGCCGCGATTGCCAGGAGTTCCGTCCCTGCTCGAACTCCGCCAGCAGTTCCTCCTCCCGGCCGAGATAACGTGGTGAAAAATGCATTGGAACGGCGCGTTTTGCCAACGTCCTCCCGGCGATTTCGCCAGCCTGGTGAGCGGTCAAGTGGCGCCTTGAAAAAGCAATGGCTGCATCCGCATCAAGGAACGTGCTTTCGATGAAGAAATAGTCCGACCGCTGTGCCAGCCGTACGACGCGCTCTCTTCCCTGGTTTCGGGATAATCCGCATGTTCGGTCCGCATCTTAGGCGGAGCGCTGCTAAGCCAGTTCGAAAGTGCCAATCAAGGAGGCGTTCGCGATGGCGTGTTTCTTCGCCTCTTTCCACATCGCCTCTATTCGGGGCGACGAGGGGAGTGAGAGGCCCGGAACATCCAACGCGGCAAGGCTGAAATGATAATGGTGGACGCCGTGTCCTTTCGGCGGCTGCGGTCCGTCGTATCGCGCGTTGCCGAAATCATTCTTGCAAAAGCGTGGTCCGCCACCCGGCGCTGCGTCAGAGCTCTCGGATAATCCGCTGCGCTCAGCGGCTATATTGTAGACGCCCCAGTGGCGAAACGTTCCGCGAGGCGCATCGGGATCTTCGACGATGAGGGCAAAGCTTTTGGTATCGGTAGGCGCTCCGGTCCACGACAGCGGTGGCGCGATATTCTCGCCAAGCCGTGTGTGCCTGACGGGAATGGGGGCGCCGTCCACGAAGGCGGCACTCGTCAGTACTAGCGGCATATCAATCTCCCGTGACAAGGAGGAGCCGAAGCTTCCTCAGAATTCAGACATTGGAGCTTCTGGTGGGGCCCCGTATTGGCTGCACTCCGAACATTGGGCGGATGCTAAGGTTCCATTTCCGTTGCTGGATTGGTTAGGCCGCCGGCGACACGAATGGGGTAAGATGACATAAGAATTTCTTTTGGCATCTCAACGGAAGTTCATAAGCCCAGCTTATTGCGGTGATCAGTAAATCCAACTTAAATTTGCACGGTTCTTCCGGTATGAGGGAGCCTAGGGAGGATAGCCGTCTATTTCGCTTCTGGTCTGACGGTGAGCTGAGGCTTAAACTCAAGCGAGCCGATAATCCTGATGCGAACTTCGCAACATTTCCCGTCCGAATGCAGACATGAGCAATCAAGGAGAGAGCTATGGATACGAAACCTAGCGAAAACGCCGGCAAATGTCCCGTCGCGCATACGCCTCGCGGCAGATCGAACCGGGATTGGTGGCCGAACCAGCTCAACGTTCAGATTCTTCACCAGAAGTCCGGCGTCGCCGATCCGATGGACAAGGCGTTCAACTACGCCGAAGAGTTTAAAAAGCTCGATCTCGATGCTGTGAAGAAAGACCTTCATGCGCTGATGACGGATTCGCAGGATTGGTGGCCGGCCGACTTCGGCCACTATGGCGGCCTGTTCATCCGCATGGCTTGGCACAGTGCCGGCACGTACCGCATCACCGACGGCCGTGGCGGCGCCGGTGGCGGTCAGCAGCGTTTCGCCCCGCTGAACAGCTGGCCGGACAATGCCAACCTCGACAAGGCCCGCCGTCTGCTCTGGCCGATCAAGCAGAAATACGGCAACAGGATTTCCTGGGCCGATCTGATGATCCTCACCGGCAATGTTGCCCTCGAATCCATGGGCTTCAAGACCTTCGGCTTTGCCGGCGGCCGCGTCGATAGCTGGGAGCCGGAGGAGCTCTTCTGGGGTCCGGAAGGCACCTGGCTCGGCGACGAGCGCTATAGCGGCGAACGGCAGCTCGCCGAACCGCTCGGCGCCGTGCAGATGGGCCTGATCTACGTCAATCCCGAAGGTCCGAACGGCAATCCCGATCCGGTCGCGGCTGCGCATGATATCCGCGAAACCTTTGCCCGGATGGCGATGAACGACGAGGAGACCGTGGCGCTGATCGCCGGCGGTCATACCTTCGGCAAGACGCATGGCGCCGGCGATCCGTCGTTCATCGGTGCTGAGCCGGAAGGCGGCGCGATCGAGGATCAGGGCCTTGGCTGGAAGAGCACCTTCGGCACCGGTGTCGGCAAGGATTCTATCACAGCCGGCCTGGAGGTTACCTGGTCGCAGACGCCGACCCGGTGGAGCAACTACTTCCTCGAAAACCTGTTCAAATACGAATGGGAACTGACGAAGAGCCCGGCGGGCGCGCATCAGTGGCAGGCCAAGAACGCCGATGCTTCCATTCCGGATGCTTATGATGCTTCGAAAAAGCATCTCCCCACCATGCTGACCACCGACCTGTCGCTGCGCGTCGATCCGATCTACGAAAAGATCTCGCGCCGCTTCCTCGAAAATCCGGCTGAGTTCGCTGACGCCTTCGCCCGCGCCTGGTTCAAGCTGACGCACCGCGATATGGGGCCGAAGGTCCGTTATCTCGGTCCGGAAGTACCGGCTGAAGACCTCATCTGGCAGGATGTCGTACCGGCCGTCGATCATCCGCTCGTCGATGACAAGGACATCGCCGAGCTGAAGGCCAAGGTGCTCGCGACCGGTCTTTCAGTACAGGAACTGGTCTCGACCGCGTGGGCTTCTGCTTCGACCTTCCGCGGCTCCGACAAGCGAGGCGGCGCCAATGGCGCGCGCATCCGGCTTGCGCCGCAGAAGGATTGGGACGTCAACCAGCCGGCACAGCTTGCCAAGGTTCTCGGTGTTCTGGAAGGCATCCAGAAGGACTTCAACGCCGCCCAAACCGGCGGCAAGAAGATCTCGCTCGCCGACCTGATCGTCCTCGCAGGCGCTGCCGGTGTCGAAAAGGCGGCGAAGGCGGCCGGTCATAATGTTGCGGTAGCATTCAAGCCGGGCCGGATGGATGCCTCCGAGGCGCAGACCGACGCGCATTCCTTCGCTCCGCTCGAACCGCGTGCCGATGGGTTCCGCAACTATGTCAACAGCGGCAGGATGCAGTTCATGCAGCAGGAAGAGGCACTGGTCGATCGCGCCCAGCTGCTTACCCTGACCGGACCGGAAATGACGGTGCTCGTCGGCGGCTTGCGCGTGCTGAAGGCCGGTCAGCCGGAGCATGGGGCCTTCACCGACAAGCCTGAGACGCTGACGAACGACTTCTTCGTCAACCTGCTCGACATGCGGACGCAGTGGGTTCCGCTCGCCGGCAAGGACGGCGTCTACGAAGGACGCGACCGCAAGACGAACGAACTCAAGTGGACCGGCACCCGCGCCGACCTGATCTTCGGCTCGCACTCGCAGCTTCGCGCCTTCGCAGAAATCTATGCCCAGTCCGACGCCAAGGAGAAGTTCGTCAAGGACTTCGTCGCGGCCTGGAACAAGGTCATGAACGCCGATCGCTTCGATCTCGCCTGATTGGCGACATTCTCGCTTGGTCGCGGCAAGGTGCCGCGATCAAGCATCGGGCCGCGAATCTGGCCGGCAGTCCTTCGCCAGTTGAAAGAAGCGCGCAATATTCAGCGGGCCGCTACCAGGCTGCCTAGAAAGCCTGTCCCGACCGCAGTTGCTTGCCGACAGAGATGATCTGCTCGCCGATCAGGATGCCGAGCAAGCCGACTAGCGCCACCACTGGCGGCGCGGGCGATCGGACGTTCAACAGGTTATAGATGATCCCGACGAGCAGACCGGCACCGAGGGAAAGCAGATACATTTTCATGATGTCACCTCATGCCGCGGTGCCATGTTGCCGCCAATCCATTCGAGGAAATACGCAGGCGCACGGAAGTACCGTGGATTGGCACCTCCATGCGCCCGCGTGCGGCGTCCGACCAAAGGCCGTTGTCATTTTGACTGCTTGGCGACTTCCTGAGCCTTCTGGTAGCTCTCTGCCACGGCGGCGTAATTGGGTGCGACCAGGCCATACAACTTTGCAAGTTCAGCCGCCTCGGGGCGCCGCCACGTGCGGTGAAGCTCGGACAGCAGCGCATTCGTCGACGTCGGGATAACGCCGCCTTGAACGAAACGAGCCAATGTCGTCCGCGACGCCAACTCGCTCGGATCGCCGGAAGCGTCGATCACTGCATAGACGTCGTAGCCGGCGGCCGTTGCGTCCAGCGCCGGGAACATCACGCAGACGTTGGTCCAGACACCTGCCATGATCAGCGTCTTGCGCCCGGTGGAACGCACCGTCTGGACAAAGTCCTCGTTATCCCAGGCGTTGACTTCGCCCTTGCGCGGCACATAGACGGCATGCGGCGCATATTCATGGATTTCCGGCATCAGCGGACCGTTCGGCCCGTTTGGTTCGGATGCAGTCGTGATGACCGGGATCTTCAGTAACGCCGCCAATTTGGCGATCATCTCGACGTTCCGCCGCAGGTCCGCGACCGGGATATCCTTGACGGTCTGGAACAGACCGGCCTGATGGTCGAGCAACAGTATGACGGAATCGGAGGCATCAATCAGTGCTGCACCGCCGCCTGTCGGCAGGACGCTTGATTTGCTCCTTGAGGGGTTCGCCATAATTCTTCCTTTCTCTGCAATCTGTTCGTGAGTTTGACTTCTACCAACCTGTAGAAAGCTAGGAGGACGGCAGCTTTCGAGGCGATGGCGAACGAAGGTTAAGTTTTTGCTCGCCGGTCACGCCAGATGCATTTCGGCGAGAGAGGTCTTGCGCGATTGCAAGTTGAGTTTGTACGCGACAGCAGACATCCTCATTACGTCCAAACGACCGTGATCGCGCGGTCCCGCCCAGCTTTGCGCCGGAGAGCAGAAGCAGCGGGTATGGGATTAGGCTCCTTCGTGCGAGCACCAAGGCTCCACAGGAGATTCTTGCTGTCCTCCGATAAAGGCGCGCCGCCGGCTGATCGCGGCCGCGCAATGCGTCATGAAGGCGTAGATCCGGCCCGACCTCCGGATGTCGGGATGGGTCAAGAGCCACAGGTCATCCGCCAGGCACGGATCGACCGGTCCGATACGCATAAGGTCCGGAGTGAGGTCCCCCAGCATACACGGTAGATATCCGGCGCCGATGCCTGCCGAGATGGCCGCCGCAATGCCCACGACCGAGTCAAACCGGCAGGCGATGTCTTGCTGCGGCACATGGGCCTCAACTAGCTTGTAAGCCTTCAGATTGGACAGCCCGCCGCTGTATGAAACCCAAATGCGGCGATAGAGCTGATGAGGATGAGGCCAGCCTTCCGTGAAGTCACATCGGCGACCATAGGGCGCCCAGCCGATCCTGGCGACCTTCCTGCCGAAGAGGTTCTCCGGCGGCACGTCAGTTGCCCTGACGGCAACATCGGACTCTCCTCGTGCAAGGTTCAGCGAAGCGTTGCAGACGATCATCTCGACCCGGACGAGGGGATGGCACGCCTTAAAGTCCGCAATGATCGGTGCGAGATGCAATGCAAGCGAATCGCTGGTCGTCACGCGCAGGTCGCCGGCCTGCTCCTGTTCAAAGCCCGATACGCGACGCGTCACCCTCACAATGTCGAGCTCGAGCCGTTGCGCGAGCGTGATCACTTCGGCCCCTGCAAGCGTCGGCACATAGCCGGTGCGACGCCGGTCAAACAGGGCCACCCCCAGACTTTCCTCGATCTGGGTAAGTTTGCGAAACATTGTCGAGTTGTTCACGCCCAGAGCGGAAGCCGCGGCCGACAGGCTTCCCACCTCACCGATCACCTTCACGATGCGAAGGTTGTCCCAGGAGAGCTTTTTCAGCGTATCGCTCATTAATATCCTTCAGGTGAGTGATTTGGGAGATGGAAAAGGGTCGCGGGCAAAATCCCAGCATCATCGAACGTCGTGGAAGTGAAGGGACCAGAGGGCGCTTCTTCATCGCGCTACCCTGACCGCCTCTGCATCACCCAGCCGCGCGATAGAGGGTTCGCCGGACCAGCCATTCGCAAATAGGAACATCGCATTTCTCAAGGCCGTCTGCTTGTCGAATCCTGCGGCCCATTCCTATGACTTCGCGTTATAGACCGAGTGGTTTACAATTTCAATGAGCGCCTCTTGTAATTAGGGACCGATCGGTCCATATGGCTTGAAACTGAGCCACTCTGCGGCGGCAAATTGCTCCGCCACCAACAGAATCCTCCAAGACAAAGCTGAAGCCGAAAGACGGGTTGACGCCCAGCGAGGAGAAGCAAGGAGAATGAGGTGAAGATTACACTCTCGACGGCGGAAACCGTGATTGCTGCCGCTAAAGCAGCCACTGAGGAGCGCGGCCTCCCGCCAATGAGTATCAGCGTTGTCGACGACAGCGCTCATCTGGTCGCCTTCGCGCGCATGGATGGGACCTTCCTTGGCGCGATAGACGTGGCTCATCGCAAAGCCAAGACGGCGGCACTTTTCATCGTCGACTCGGCGGTTCTCGGGCCGAATCTCTATCCGGGCGCGGCAGCATATACACTTGAACACAGCAATGGCGGCCTGATCGGCTTCGGCGGCGGCGTTGTGCTCAAAGACAGGGATGGCAACACATTAGGCGCTATTGGTGTCTCCGGTGGATCCGTCGATGACGACGAAATCGTCGCGCAGGCGGCTGCGGCCGCGCTGGTCGAATAGGAGGCTGCCATGCCACTTGCCATATACGCGCTGGCGGCGTCCACTTTCGCCATCGGCACCACGGAATTCGTCATCGTTGGGCTCATTCCCGGGATCGCCGATGATCTTGCCGTCTCGCTGCCGGCGGCGGGGTTGCTGGTCAGCCTGTACGCACTGGCGATCACGGTCGGCACGCCGGTCTTCTCGGCTCTCACGGGTAGAATCCCGCGTCGCCCGCTTATTCTTGCACTGATGGTGATTTTCACGGCCTGCAATCTCGCGGCAGCGCTGGCGCCGAACTATCTTTCGCTGCTCGCGGCGCGAATCGTGATGGCTGTCTCGCATGGAGTGTTTTTCGGCGTCGGCGCTGCTGTTGCCACCTCACTTGTGTCAAAAGAGAAGTCGGGTTCCGCGGTTGCACTGATGATGGGCGGGCTGACCGTCGCCATGGTGGTGGGTGTCCCGCTCGGCTCCTGGATCGGACAAAGTTTTGATTGGAGAATGCCGTTCTTCCTGGTTACGGCCATGGGTGTCATGGCGCTGGGGTCTCTGTTCCTTTTCGTCCCCAGAGATATACCGCCGTCGCCATTCACGAGCTTCGTCGCTCAGATGAGGCTACTGGGCAATAAGCGTCTGGCAATGATGTATCTGTTGACCGCAATATCGTTCGGCGGAACTTTCGTGATCTTCACGTTTCTTGCCGCCATTCTCACTGACATTACGAAAGTCGGCGACGGGACGGTCAACATCGCGCTGATGCTGTTCGGAGCTGCCACCGTGGTTGGAAACTTTGCTGGCGGCAAACTGACCGACACTATCGGCACCGGCAAAGCAATGGTGGCCACTCTGATTGGCTTGATTGTGTCGTTCGCGTTAATCGCGATCGTCATGCGGAGTGAGATTGGTATCCTCGCGGTGATTGCTATCTGGGGCATTTTCGCATTTGCCATCCCGCCGATCATGCAGGATGGCGTGGTCAAGGTCGCTCGATTGGTTGCCCCGGATGCGGTCGCGACCGCATCCGGCATGAATATCGCGGCGTTCAATCTCGGCATTTCCAGCGGCTCTTTTGTTGGTGGGCAGTTGTTGGTCGGCCCAGGCCTTACGGCTACTCCCTACGCAGCAATCGCAATGGCCGTTGCAGCGCTTGGCATCGCTTCGCTGGCGAATAGGATGCAAACCCAGACCGCGGCAAGCCTGGCGCGTTGACTTTGGGCGCCGATCCCGCATCAGGATAATGTGTCTTGCCAGACGCCCGCCGGGCGTCTGGCTGATTTTAGGGAAAACCGGAATGCTCTTTGCTGCCGACCGCTTAAGCCTCGGTCTCGTGCTCCCCCTTCAGCCGCGCTTACCGGAGGATATCGACTTTCAGGTGCAGTTGGACTTTGTTCGCCGGTCAGAGCAAGCCGGATTTGAGGCTATCTGGGTGCGGGACGTCCCCTTGAACAATGATGAGTACCCAGACCCCGTTGGTCACTCGGACCCTTTCGTACTGCTGGGCGCAATCGCCGCGTCGACCTCGCGGATCCAATTGGTAACCGGAGCTGTCGTCCTTACGCTGCGTCATCCGCTGCACATCGCAAAGGCTGCGCTGTCACTCCAATCACTGTCAAACAACCGCTTCGTGCTTGGCTTGGGCTCGGGGGATCGTCTATCTGAATTCCGTGTCTTCGGCCGCGACTTCGAGAACCGGAAACAGCTGTTCCGGCGAAACTGGGCATCATTGTCGGCCGCGCTCGGCCCGGACCAGGCTATTTTAGACGAAGGACTCTCGCCGCTCAGCGAATTCGCTCTCCGTCCTCGGCCCACTGTACAAGTACCGATGCTTGCTGTCGGATCGGCGTCCCAGTCGCTGGAGTGGATTGCCAGGAATGCCACTGGTTGGGCGACCTACCATCGCGAGCTCCCCGTCCAAAAAGATCGGATCGCGTTGTGGCACGCCGCGATTGCGAAATCGGGGGGCGGCTTCCGGAGCTTCAGCCAATCGATGAACCTGGACCTCCTCGACGACGCGGCTGCCCCTGCAACGACCATCGAGCTTGGCTATCGGTGTGGCAGAACGGAGCTCGTACGGATATTGTCGGCGATGCGCGAAACCGGGGTGCACCACGTGATGTTCAATCTTGCACCTGGCCGGCGCCGCGTAGCTGAGGTGATCGACGAAATCGGATCCGATGTCATCCCGTCGATCGCCGTTTAACCTGCGGTGTTTTACTGCGAATGGCGGTGGGGAGAAGGAAGCGAGTCATCGTCGGTCTATCGCTTCGCGAAATTCCGGGGTTTAGCGATATTCGGGGCTGGGAATGACCTACCACGGGACGTCGCAGAGGTAGCGGGGTGAAACTCTTGGCGCCGTGAAGAGCCTACCATAGCTTGCATTTGATATTCGCGATCTTACATAGTAGGCGGTAATGATCAGCGCCGCTGGAAAGTGGCGAACACATATCAAATAAGACAAGTCTGAAACGGAAAAATGGCTAGACCTAGGGAATTCGACGAGAACGAGGTGCTCCAGAAAGCCATGATGGTCTTCTGGAAAAAAGGTTACGAAGGCGCCTCGGTCTATGATCTCATGGAGGCCACGGGCCTTACGAAGTCGAGTATCTACAAAGCCTTCACTAACAAGGAAAATCTGTTCTGGAAAGCGAACGCGATCTACAAGCGGGATCACCTTCGCTTCATTGACGACGCCTTATCCCAACCGACCCCCCGCGCAATCGCCGAAGCTTACCTCAGAGGTCAGGCCGAGATGCATACAGAGCCCTCCCATCCGCGAGGCTGCTTCGAGACGAACGGAGCTCTGGCCTGTTCAAATGAGGGAGAAGCTGTGCAGAAAGGTCTGATCGAAAATCGCTTTGGCCTGCAGAGAAAGCTCGCCGAGGCATTCGAGCGAACCCTCGGGAAAGGCCCCATGCTTCCCAATGCTACTCCTGCAGAGGCTGCGAACTACATTGTTACGCTTGTTCAGGGAATGGCAGTTCAAGCCAAGGCGGGTGTGGCTCGCGAACAACTGCATAAATTCGTGACACTCTCAATGATGGCTTGGCCGGAGTCCTGATCTCGTCTTGGGGAGCGATTGCACCCGGCCAAGTCTGCAAGCGCTCGGTCAGTCCCGCTCACGGCTTTTGCGAATTATTTTCCGGATTGAGGTTTCGACGGGCGTCCGTTGACAGGAGATGCCGGACAACGGGTTTCTCAGGGCCGACGTGATATTTCAGCGTCTCCTGCTGAAGATCGGCATCGGCTTTGGAAACCCGTTTGTGCTGGCGCAAGTGCTCGACCCAAGATTCCACCAGAAACCATTCCACGATTTTCTCAGGATCGGCCGCGTCTTCGGTCACTCCCCAGTTGTAGGCGCCGTCGCGTCTGCGCTCGGCCGAGAGTTGAGCAAGAAATTTCAGGAACTCGGCCTGCTGCTCCTTGTGGACCCTATATTCGATCAAGATCAAGACAGGCCCCCGGTCATGCTCGACGGGTTCGGCTGTCAAAGGTTCGGGCCAGTGGTTGGAAGGCACGAGGTCGGCCTCGCCCGCGGGAAGCTTGATCCGATTGAGGACTATCCCAATGAGGAAGAGCCCGACAGCACCTACTTGAAGGGTGGTTGAAATGCCGACGGCTTCCGCCACCGCACCCCATCCGATACTACCGGCCGCCATTGCGCCGTTAAAAACCGTCAAATAGACCGCGAGCGCACGGCCGCGTACCCAATTCGGAAGGATAGCCTGGGCCGCACCATTCAAGGTCGTGAGCGCGACGATCCACGCCCCTCCAAGGATGACCAGGACGAGAATGGCAATCCATTGCGGTGGAGCGAACGACAAGATCATCATGACGATCGAGGTCACTACCGCCGCACGCAGCAGCAGACCGTCATTGTCGAAACGCCGGCGCAATGTCGGCAGCAGGAATGCACCAACTATTGCGCCTACCCCTACCGCGCCAAGCAGAAGCCCATAGAACCTTGCGTCTCCCCCGAGATTGTTGCGGGCCAATAGTGGTAGCAGTGTCCAGATGGAGCTGGAGAAGGCGAAGAAAATCGCTGCGCGCAAAAGCACGATATGGAGTTCACGGCTCGCCCGCGCGTAGCGCAGGCCAGCCCGAAATGCGCCGAAGAAACGTTCCGACAATGCATCGTCCGCATCCCGGGGCCGGGGCCACCAGATGAGCGCGGCGATGACGAATACGTAGCTGAGAACATCAATGCCGTAAGTCAACGCCGCGCCGAATGCAGCAAGCAGAAAGCCACCGGCCGCAGGCCCGATAGACCGCGCAATATTGACACCCAGCGAGTTCAAGGCGACAGCGCTTTTCAGGGACTCCCTTGGAACAAGCTCGGGGACGATGGACTGCCATGTCGGGCCCATCAGCGCGGCTCCGATGCCTCCCATAAATGTCAGCGCGACGAGGGAGCTTACGGATAGTAGTCCGCTATATGACAATGCCACCAACGTCGCGCTGACTGCTGCAAGTCCAAGTTGAATGACGATCAAGAATTTGCGCCGGTCCAGAATATCGGACATGACGCCCGCCGGTATGGCGAGCAAGAAGATAGGCAAGGTACCGGCTGCCTGCACCATGGCGACGGCGGCGGGCGCGTCCGAAAGGTCCGTCACCAGCCACGAACTGGCAACGTCACGGATAAAGGTACCGGTGTTTCCCAAAACACTCGCCGCCCAAAGCACGGCGAAAACCGGCTGGCGGAGCGGGCCAAAGCCGCCTTGCGCAGGGGCTTGCGGGGCT
This sequence comes from Rhizobium sp. SVR5-2C, assembly GCF_056755115.1. Taxonomy (NCBI): domain Bacteria; kingdom Pseudomonadati; phylum Pseudomonadota; class Alphaproteobacteria; order Hyphomicrobiales; family Rhizobiaceae; genus Rhizobium; species Rhizobium sp. SVR5-2C. The sequence continues at coordinate 14,382 of NZ_JBNDHT010000069.1, forward strand.
GTTTCCATGTTCTTCGTCATAGTCTCCGCATCACCTCAAACCAGTCGCTTCCGGAGATCATAAAGGGCGACCAGCGCGAATGCTCCGGCAACATGGCCAGCTCGAACACGATAACCCCTACCGATTGGCATCAACCGGTCTCCCCGGATTGGCGACTGGCCTGGGCCTGCTTGCGGCCCGCGCCGGTTGGAAGCTCGCCGAATACATGCGGCATGCAGTGTGCGTTGAACCAGGATATGCTGATCGGTTCGCCCGAGAACACGCGCTTTGCCAAGGGCACCGCTTGCTCTCCGATGAGAATGCCAAACAAACCGACGAGTGCGATTACCGGCGGCGCCGGCGACCGAACGTTTAGCAGACTGTAAACGACCCCGACCAGCAGGCCGGCGCCTAACGAGAGCAGGTAGACTTTCATGGGAACTTCCTCCGATGCGCAACAAAATCGCGCCCGCCGTTTAAAGCGCAGTATCTCCTATAGTACGCACGACGTGGCTGTATTTGGCTTCTGCATGGTTTTCTCCTTAGAGCGGTTCCGATCTAAGGAACCATTCAGAAAGTCCGGCGAGCGGCGAGCTACCTATTTCGGGAGGATTAGTGTCCTTCGGAGACGCCGAACATGGTCTTGGCATAGATGATGCCGAGGCCGTAGGCGCCGCCAAACTTCTTGGCAATGCCGGTCGTCATGTCGTAGGTCTCGGTGCGTGCCCAATCACGCTGCAGCTCCAACAGGTATTGCAGAGACGTCATCGGCCGCACGCCCGCTTGAATCATGCGCTCGATAGCGCGCTCGTGAGCCTCTGCGGATACATCACCACAGGCATCCGTGATCATGTACACCTCGAAACCTTGATCGAGTGCCGACAGTGTCGGCCCCACGATACATACCGACGTCCACAGACCACAGAAGACCAAACGATTCTTACCGATGCGATTAACCTCTTCGATGACCGCAGCGTCCTCCCAGGTATTCATAGAGGTTCGGTCGAACAGCTTCTGCTGCGGGAAGGGGCTCGTGATCTCGTCGAACATCGGCCCCGAGAAGGTCTTCTCGGCAACGGTTGTCAGGATCGTCGAGACGCCGAAACCGGCAGCGGCATGGGCAACCAGGGCGGCATTGTTGCGGAGCATGATGGCATCGATCGACTTCGTCGCAAATGACATCTGCGACTGAAAATCGATCATGAGCAGCGTGTGGTCCTTCGGTGAAATCAACGTCGAACCGGGGGTGGGAGTCGCGTTGGTCGGCATGGTCAATCCCCTTCGATAGAAAGCAGTGAGCTTAGTCAAACTCGGACGGAATCGATTGAGCGAAATGTTTCTCATTAGGATAAAACTGTGCCATTCGGCGCGGCCGCTTTAGCGTTGCGCGCCGATCCGGAAAGGCTGCATCGCCGACGGATATTGGCTTAATCAAATTGTGGACTGCGGGCGAAACAGACAGCCGTCAGTGGGGAATACGGCCGGTCTTGGCGCAATTGTTTCGTCACGTAACGTAAAGTCTCAAAGCGTAGGAGCTCTTAAAGGGCGAGAGCAGGGAATGCCCGAGCAGACCCACACCTATGGATTAGTTACCTTGCCGTTGACAATTGTGGCCCGGTCGTTCCATAACGCCATCACTAAGGCCCTTTGGCGACCGAGGCGCTGTCCAGCAGATGGTTGTTGGGCCATAACTCGGCTCGCGATTTCGGGCGGCACTCTCTATGCCGTGGCAAGCATCTGATGTACTATAGCGCACATTCAGACGTCTTTGCTGCAATCACTGACCTGACAGAGGATTGGCGTTGCAATGCACGGTTCTGCTTTTGAGAATGTCCGTTTCAGTATCCCGAGATCGGTTCTGGAGGATTTTGCGCGGGAGCAAGGCAAGCTGAGCTTCGCCGCCCACACGCATGATCGCGGACTCGATGATCCCGTCGTGCGGTCGCTGGCGCAGGCGCTGGCGCCAGCCCTCGAAAGAGGGGCTCCGACGGACCGCCTGTTTGTAGATTACGTCATGCTGGCACTACAGACGCACATGGCATCGCACTACGGCGGCATGGATGCGCCGATGCAGAGGCGAAAAGGACTGTCCGCGCGCCAGCTGAATGCAGCTACGTCCTATCTTTCTGATAACTCCGGACGAGATGTTCGTGTGACCGAGGTCGCCGCGCACTGCGGCCTGTCGCTCAGCTATTTTATAAAGGCATTCAAGTGTGCCACGGGACGAACGCCACACCGCTGGCTGCTCGAACATCGTGCGCAGCGTTCGCTAAGCATGCTTATGGGCAATCAGCCGATTGCCGAAATCGCCGCTGCCTGCGACTTTGCGGATCAGGCGCATTTTTCGAGAGTATTCAAGCAGATATACGGAATAACTCCCGGTAGCTGGCGGCATCAGCAAAAGCTTTAGACGGTTCGCTACAACAACATGGTCGCCGGGCGGCAGCCCACGATCGCTCGGCCGGATGTTCTCATTTCACATATGCGGACCAAGCATATCAATTCGGGCGACCTCGCGTTCGAGCGGTTTCGAGGCCGATGCCGCTCGTGCCGCCGGTAAAGACGGTGTTTTATTGTTGAGACGGATCGCGCAAATGGCAGAGGCATCCCGATGCCGGCAGCGGAGAAGGAAGATCCTTCATTCCTTCACTTGATCAGGAAATGCCTCGCAGCCCGTGAGACGTCTATTTTATAGACCCCCAGAATTTCTCGAGTTCGTCGCGGATGAATTGTGGTTTTTCCTCAAAAACCCAGTGGCCGCATTCATCAATAACGCCGCCTTGAGCAGAAGTCGCAATTGCTTTTGCGCTGTCAATACAATGCGACCCAAATGAACTGCTGCCTCCCCATGCCAGCATCGGGACAGTAAGTTTCTTCTTCGTCAATTCGGCTGTCTGCGCGGCCATTTGCGGAATGTATCCATAATGGTTCAAGCTGGCTCGGAGATTCCCTGGCTGACGCATCTGCATTACATAGCGTTGCACTTCAACCTCTGGAATTGCCGCCGGGTTGTAGGCGAAGTCCCGGAAGAAATGACGAAGGTACTGCTCTTCACGGCCTTCAACCAGAAACCGCGTTACGTCCATGTTCATGTGCATGCCAAGATGCCAATAGGGAACCCTCGGGTCCACGTAACCGGGGAAACTCAAGCCGAAAAACGGCGTTTCAATAGTCGACAAAGAAAGGGCTCGATCCGACGCCAAAAAGGCGAGTGCAACGGAAGGCGGCCCTCCGAGATCATGACTCAGGATATGAAATTTCTGCACGTTTTCCACATCCACCAATTCCATCATATCTCGTGCGATGGTTTCAGGTTCGTATCCGTCAAAGGGCTTGTCACTATCTGCATAGCCGCGAAGATCGGGGGCGATGAACGTATACCTGTCAGCGAACGCTTCCATGATCGGAAGGAACTCGCGGTGGTTCTGCGGCCAACCATGCATGCATAAAACAACGGGACCCGTTCCCACGGTCACATAGTGCAGTCGAACGCCGTTGACGGTAGCTCTCTTGTGAACCAGATCCACCTTGTCGGCCGGCGGAATCGGTTGCGGGGTAGCAGCGGCCTGTGCTGTTTCAGCTGGATTTGAGGACCCCGCCTGAAACCCCATTGCGGCGGCTACAGTACCGGCACCTAAGAGCACACCCCTGCGGGTGGTGCCTTCTTGTGAACTATTGTTATGGCCATCGTTCATCTTTTCATCCCCGTTAGGCAGGCCTTTCGCCCGCTGGTTGACAGGGTCGTCGACCGCGCGGACGACGAACACCCAATTCTAATGCCTTTGCGGCTCACAGGACACTGTAGCCGCGCATCCTGCCTGCTCTCGCTGCTGCTGTTTCGCTAAATCGGGATCGAAACATACGGCTTCAGTGTGCTACACGTCGCCCTCCGCGCTTCGGGATAGGCGGACGGCGGTAGTGGCAAACGATCTCTGTAACGGCTGGCCTATGAGCATCCCATCGCGCGCCTCCGAGCCAACTCTCGCAAGCCTGCTCCTTCGTTATAGAGTGATCGTTCCATAATTAACCGAGGCCACTACTCCTCTGGCAAATAGTAGTAGTGGCGGAAAAACAGTGGGGTAAAAGTACCGGCCAGTCCAGTTGGCGACAAGAGCTATTCCACTCAAAACAAAGACTATTTTGTACAAAACTGCTGGAAACTTTGTTCTCTCCGGTGCTCAGCGGCGGTGCCAGCAACACTGCGGTTCATCCGCAAATTATGCACTGGCGATGGCTTTGCGCTCGTGTGATGGTCACAGATAAGCCGGGCTCTTATGCTGCGGCAAACAAAGAGGCCGACGCATCCGCCAGCAGATCTTTGGCAATTCGGCCGCGCAGAAGTTTGGAATCTCTAGATGCCTGAGCAAACCTATAGCCTGAAACAGCTGGCACAAAGCCGCCGGCCGATCCGCATCGGTTTTTATCTCGTTCCCGACTTTCCCCTGATGACCTTCGCTGCCGCACTGGACTCGCTTCGCCAAGGCAACCGGCTGACAAAGAGAAAGGCATTCGAGTGGGTCGTGCTTTCGGCCGACGGTACTCACGTGAAGTCGAGCAGCGGACTTGGCTTCGATGCCGATGCGCCGATCGCCCGGGCGCCACGATGCGACATCGTCATCCTCTGCGCCGGGATCAATTATGCCGACGCGTACGACACCAATGTCTTCGCCTGGCTGCGCCGAATTTATTCCGAAGGCTGCGTCCTCGGTGCGGTCAGCACCGCCGTGTTCTTCCTCGCAAAAGCCGGCTTGTTGGAGGGGCGTCGCTGCGCCGTCCACTGGGAATCGCTTGCAAGCTTTCGTAGCGAGTTTCCCAACTGCCTGGCCACCGATGACATTTTTGCGATCGACGGCCGGTTTCTCACGTCGTCGGGCGGCACCGTCACCCTCGACATGATGCTCTACCTTATCGCGGCCGTTGAAGGTCGCGAGCTTGCATCGTTGATCTCCGATCAGTTCAACCATGCGCGCATCCGCAGGCAGGATGACGTGCAACGCATGTCGCCTGAGGACAGATTCGGCATAAAGAATACCAAGCTGGCCTTCGTGATCAGACGCATGGAAGGCAGTCTGGGCGAGCCGGTCGAGATTTCCGATCTTGCTGACAGTGTGGCGCTTTCGCTTCGGCAGCTGGAGCGCCTGTTTCACTCCAATCTCGGGAAAAGCCCTTCAAAGTTTTACATTGAATTGCGGATGCAGCGTGCGCGCGAGCTGCTTGTCTACACGGAACTGGCAATCAGCCAAATCGCCGAAATCTGCGGATATCAGTCTGCCTCTCATTTCAGCCGCTTCTATCGCGAGCGGTTTCGCGAAAGTCCCGCGGCGACCAGAAAGGAAGAGAAACGGCGGGAGATGCTCGGAGCCTGAACAATGTCGATTCGCGCACAAAAGATGTCGAGTCGATGCATATGACAGAGGTTCGTGCCGTTTTACTTTTCCAAAAGACGGAACGGCTGACGGACACAAAGTCCGCTGTGACCGCGCCCGGTGAAGCAATCACCGATCCGGTCCTACCAATAAAAATTGGAACAGTTATGCACGAACTAGGAGACCACTAACTTGGATAAGAAGCAGCATTCCTACATTCCCACGCTCGTAGACCAGATGTCGAACGGCTCGATCGGCCGCCGCGAATTTCTCCGCAAGGCCACTCTTCTCGGCGTTTCCGCGGGTGCCGCCTACGCCCTAGCAGGCGTCCCGATGTCCGATACCGCGGCGAAAGCTGACGATATGCCGAAGGGCGGCAACCTGCGCATCGGCATGCGCTGCATGGAAATCAAAGACCCTCATCTCGCCGACTTTGCAGAGAAGTCGAACGTTATTCGCCAGGTCTGCGAATATCTGACGTTTACCGATCGCAACAACATCACCCATCCTTATCTCCTCGAAAAGTGGGAGGTCAGTGACAACCTGAAGACCTGGACGCTGCATGTCCGGAAGGACGTCAAATGGCGCAAGGGCAAGCCCCTGACGGCTGACGACGTTATCTGGAACCTGAAGCGCGTGTGTGATCCCGCGATCGGCTCCTCGATGCTTGGCCTCTTTACCGGCTATCTCGTCCAGGAATACGAAACGGGCGAAAAGGACGAGAAGGGCAATCCGAAGAAGTCGAGCAAGCTCTGGGCGGACAACGCCATCGAGAAGGTTGACGACTACACCGTTCGTCTCAACTGTTCCATGCCGCAGATCGCGGTCCCCGAGCACCTCTATCATTACCCGATGGCTATTATCGACCCGGCTGAAAACGGAACCTTCGGCCCGGATGCCAACGGCACAGGTCCGTTCACTCTGACGGAATATGTTGTCGGCAAGGGTGCGAAATACAAAGCCCGCACGGATTATTGGGGCACGGGTCCCTATCTTGAAACCTTCGAATATGTTGACCTTGGCGACAACCCGGGCGCCGGTATCGCGGCGATCGCCTCCAAGCAGGTCGATGGCCTGTCAGAAGCCGACGCCGTCCAGATCAACTCGATGCAAAACTTCCCGCATGTCACGGCCTATAAGGTTGAAACAACCCAGACTGTCGTCGCCCGCATGCATCCGGAAATCGAGCAGTTCAAGGACAAGCGCGTGCGCCAGGCGATGCGTTATGCGATTGATCGTAACAAGGTCATCCAGACTGCGCTTTTGGGCGCCGGCATTCCGGCCGAAGATCATCACGTTGCCCCGTCGCATCCCGAATATGCGGCTCTTCCCAAATATCCGCGGGACATCGAAAAGGCAAAGAAGCTGCTTGCTGATGCTGGTTACCCTGATGGCTTCGAGTTTGACATGGTCACTCGTCCGGACCCGATCTGGGAGCTCAACACGGCGCAGGTGCTCGCCGAACAGTTCAAGGACATCGGAGTCAAGATCAATATCAAGGCGCTTCCAAGCGCCCAGTATTGGGAAGTCTGGACGACCGCTCCCTTCAGCTTGACGGCCTGGGGGCATCGCCCGCTGGCGATCATGACCCTGGCACTTGCCTATCGCTCCAACGCGGCCTGGAACGAGTCGAATTATTCCAATCCGGAGTTCGACAAGCTGCTCACGGAAGCAGAAGGCATCCTGGATCCGAAGGAGCGCAGTAAGGTCATGGCGAAGATCGAGGCGATCATGCAGGACGACGGCCCGATCGTTCAGCCGTTCTGGCGCGTCTTCTCGACGGTCATGGACAAGAAGGTCAAGGGCTTCGAGCTGCACCCTTCGCAGTACATCTTCGCGCATCAGTACGCGATCTCGGCGTAATCTCCCAGCCGGCGCCCGGCCGCGTTCGCGTGGTCGGGTGCTGTGCCTAGACATTCGGATTCCTCCGGCTATGGCGAACTTCCTCCTTAAACGACTGGTGATGATGTTGGTGACGATGCTCTGTGCGTCGTTTCTCGTCTTCGCCGTCTGTGAATTCACTCCAGGCAGCGTCGCGCGCAAATCGCTCGGTCCTTTCGCGACCCAGCAGCAGGTCGACCTTCTTACCGAAAAATTGAAGGCAAATGATCCTTTGCCAGTGCGCTACGGACGCTGGCTTGGCATACTGGTCGGCGCCCTCCCGGATCCGCTGCAGGATCCGAGCACCGGTTTGAACTTCAAAGATCCCCGCGGCGCGCAGTATTTCGGCAATTTCGGCTATTCGACGCTGAACAAGCTGCCGGTCAACGACGTGATCTGGGACCGCCTCGGCAATACCGCCATCCTCGCTGGACTGGCATTTCTGTTGATCGTGCCGCTGTCGATCATCTTCGGCATCCTCTCGGGGCTGAAAGAGGGCGGCGCGCTCGACCGGACACTGTCGGTCATCTGCATCACCTTCACGTCCATTCCCGAATTCGCATCAGGGGTCTTCCTGGTCACCCTCTTCGTGATCCTCTGGCCGGTTCTTCCCGGCACCAGTCCCCTAAACAACGATGGCGGCTGGGCGGTTCCCTATCAGTTCGTCCTGCCTGTCGCGGTCCTCGTCATCTACGACTTCGGCTATGTCGCCCGCATGATCCGCGTCTCGATGATCGGCGTGATGGAGCGGCCTTATATCAGGACCGCGATTCTGAAGGGCATGAGTACCCGCCGCATGGTGCTCGGGCACGCTCTGCGCAACGCGATGATCGCGCCGTTCACCGTGCTCCTCCTGCAGATCAACTTTCTGATCAGCGGTGTCGTCGTCACCGAGCTCGTCTTCGCCTATCCCGGCTTCGGTCGCCTCATCCTCGATGCGAGCCTCTTCGGCGACATTGCGACCCTGGAGGCCGCGACGCTGATCACCGTTGCCATCGCCGTCATCACGCAGCTCCTCGGCGACCTCGGCTACATGCTGCTCGATCCACGTATCCGGGTGAAATGATAATGGCTGTTCAAGACAATATTGCGGAAGCCGTAGTTGCACCGCCGAAACGCGCCGCTCGGCCCAACTGGATGCGCATTTTCCATTCACGCACCGCAGTCGTTGGCCTTTCGCTCGTCCTGTTCTGGGTCTTGGCGGCCCTGCTTGCGCCCATCCTTCCGCTCCCGTCACCGACGGACTCGGACGTCATGGCAATGGCCAATCCTTATCCGTCCGCCGCGCATTGGCTGGGCACGGATGTCTTGGGCCGTGACGTGCTTTCACGCCTCATCTTCGGCGCCCGCACGGTCCTATCCGTCGCACCACTGTCGGTTGCCGTCGCCATGATCGTCGGCATCACGATGGGCATGGTCGCCGGCTACTACGGCGGTTGGATCGATGTGCTGATCAGCCGCTTCTCGGACATCATCCTGGCATTTCCGGTTCTGGTCATTTACGTCATTCTGATCGCCAATATCGGTCCGTCGGTGCTCAATATCGTCATCGCGACGACAATCGCCTCCGCCCCGGGGATCGGCCGTATTACACGCGGCCTTGTGCTCGGACTGAAGGAGCAGGAATACGTCGCGGCGGCAAAGCTTAGGGCTGAGAGCACGCTCTACATCATGATCGTCGAGCTGCTGCCGAATTGCCGTAGCCTGCTCATCGTCGACGCCTGCCTGCGCATTGGCTACACCATCATCACGATAGGTATCCTCGGCTTCCTTGGCCTCGGCCTGCCGCCACCGAACCCGGATTGGGGCGGTATGGTGAAGGAGAGCGTGACGGTTCTCAATGTCTGGCCGCACATGTCCCTCATTCCGTCGTTTGCGCTCGTGACCCTGGTTCTCGGCTTCAACCTGCTGGCCGACGGTATGCGTGAGGCATGGAAGCCATGAACGTTATAGCGTCAAATCGTCAAGGAGCGGCCATGTCCGTCACACCTATGATCGACCGCGCGCCTGTTCTCGACATCAAGAACCTGCGGATCGAGTTCCGCGGCAAGGCCGAGACGGTGGTCGCCATTCCGGATTTGTCTTTCAGTGTCAAGGCGGGTGAGAGCTATGGCCTGGTCGGCGAGTCCGGCTGCGGCAAGAGCACGACGGCCATGGCGATCATGGGCTATCTCGGCAATACCGGGGCGATCGCCAACAGCAGCATCCGCTTCAACGGCAAGGAGCTCGTCGGCGCCTCCCCGAAGGAATTGCGGTCGATCCGGGGACGGCAGATCGCCATGGTCTATCAGGACCCGATGAGCGCGCTCAATCCGGTGAAGACGATCGGCGCGCAGCTTGCGGAAGTTCCCCTTCTTCACCTTGGCGCGACCAAGCAGGAAGCGATGGCGATGGCGGAAGCCATGCTGGGCGACGTGCGCCTGCCCGACCCCGGCGATATGCTGAAGCGTTACCCGCACCAGCTTTCGGGCGGCCAGCAGCAGCGTGTGGTCATTGCCATGGCATTGCTCGCCAAGCCATCGCTGCTGTTGCTCGACGAGCCGACGACCGGGCTTGATGTGACCGTCGAAGCAGCCGTGATCGATCTCATCGCCGAACTGAGACAGCGCTATTCGACGAGCCTCCTGTTCATCTCGCACAATCTCGGTCTCATTGCCGAGAGCTGTGATCGCCTTGGGATCATGTATTCAGGCGAAATGGTTGAAGAGGGGACGACCGGCGAGGTCTTTCGTCGGCCGAAGCATCCTTATACGCGCGGCCTGATCGATTGCATTCCCGATATCACGGGCGACAAGCGCAGCCGCACCCTCGCTGCCATTCCCGGTCATATTCCTCTGCCGTCCGAACGGCCGCAAGGCTGTCTTTTTGCACCGCGCTGCGCAAGCTTCGCCGCAGGTCTCTGCGATCGGCCGGGGCTTGCCCTCGAACCGGCGGCTGAGGATCACCTTGTCCGTTGCGCACGGTGGCAGGAGCTTTCCGAGCCTGTTCAAACCTTGGCGCCGGCCGGGTCCGATCTCGGGCCGAAAACAACTGCGATCTCGCTGTCCGACGTCAGCAAGGTCTATCCGATCGGCTATCAGAAGACAGTCAAGGCCAATGAGTTAGTTTCCTTCGAGGCCGGAAAAGCTGAGATCGTTGCATTGGTCGGCGAATCCGGCTGCGGCAAGTCAACGCTCGCCCGCATCGTGACCGGCCTCGACCGGGCGACGTCGGGGGAGATCCGCATGGCCGGCGAAAACATCGCCGAGCTGCAGGCGCGCGACCGGCCCCGGCCGTTGCTGCAGCAGATTCAGATGATTTTCCAGAATCCCGACAGCACGCTCAATCCCTCCCATGCGGCAGCGTTTTCCATTCGCCGTTCGATCAAGAAATTCGGCATCCGCAAGGGGAAGGCCGAAATTGAGCAACGTGTTCGCGAGCTCCTGGAAATGGTGCGCCTGTCACCGGCAGTCGCCGACCGAAAGCCCAACCAGCTCTCCGGCGGGCAAAAGCAGCGCATTGCAATCGCGCGAGCGTTTGCCGCGGATCCGTCGCTGATCGTCGCCGACGAACCCGTTTCGGCACTGGACGTCTCGGTGCAGGCAGCTATCGTAACCCTTTTGCTTGATATCCAGCATGACAAGCACGCCACGATGCTGTTCATCAGCCATGACCTCGCCCTCGTGCGCCACGTCGCCGACAAGGTCGTCGTCATGTATCTGGGCAAGATCATGGAACAGGGCAGGGTGGAGGAGGTCTTCGGTGAAGGCGCGCATCCCTATACGGAAGCTCTGCTGTCGGCGATCCGCAGTCCGCATCCCGACGAGGCGCCGCGGGAACGGATCCGCCTGACGGGCGAGACGCCAAGCCCGGTGAACGTGCCGGCTGGCTGCCGGTTCTCCACGCGGTGTCATCGCAAAGTTGGAACCATTTGCGACACCGTACCCCCACCCGTTAGAAAGATGTCCGAAACGCACGAAATCGCCTGCCACATTGAGGCAGCCGAGCTCGCAGCACGTCCATCGGTTCTTGCACCGGTCGAGAAGGCCTAACCGATGCGTGGATTCGGCAGGTCGATCGCTGAAGCATGGCACAGGGCCGCGCGCTTTCGGGCAATCATTCCCATAATGGCGAGTATCTGTGTCATCGGCACGGGCAACGCACTCTTGACCACGACCGTTTCACTTCACTTGAGCGATCCGTCGATCAGCGTCCGTATTGTCCAGCTGCTGCTGACCGCTTTCCCGATTGGCTTCCTGGCGGGATGCCTTTCGGCCCGCTTTCTGGTGTCTCGCCTTGGGCATGAGCGCGCTTTCCTGTCGATGGCATTGCTCGCAGCCTTTGCAACATGCGGATACATGCTGACCGCTGCGATGCCGCTCTGGTTTTGCCTTCGGTTAATCAACGGCTTTGCGATCGCAACGCTCTTCGTCATTTCCGAGAGCTGGATCAACCTCTATGCCGACCAACGCAATCGAGGCGCCTTTTTCTCGCTCTACATGCTGATGACGTCGCTTGCCGTCTTGTTCGGCCAGTTGTTTGTCGAGGCAGCCGGTCCGCATTCGCCCCACCTTTTCCCGATTGCGCTCTTGGTAATCCTCTCGGGATTCTTCTACGCCCGCTTCCTTGGCGGTTGCTGGCCGGCTCTGCCTCTTCCCGCGCCAATCGAGGGTGCAAGCACCGCGACCTCGACGGATCGATATGGCATCTGGCAACTGGTGCGTCTCGCCCCGGTCACCGTCGTCAGCGTGTTTCAGTCGGGCATGACGAATATGAACGTCTATACGATGACGCCCATCTATGGCGAGCGGGTCGGCCTCGAGGCGGCGTCCGCCGTGACACTCGTCACCGCCTTTAGTATGGGCGGCATGTTGGCCCAGGCACCTGCAGGATGGCTGTCCGACAGAATGGATCGTCGCCTGCTGCTGCTTTTGCAGGGACTGGCAACGGCATGCCTTTGCGCGACGATCGCCTGGCCCGGCATGCGATCGCAAGGCCTTCTTCATGCGTTGTTTTTCGCCTACGGCGCAATCGCGCTAACGATCTACCCCGTCGGCATCGCCTATGCCAATTCCCAGCTCGACAGCCGGCACATGGTTTCCGCATCCGGCAGTCTGCTCCTGCTCTACTCGGTCGGCAACATCATGACGCCCGGCGCTGCGGCGGGCCTCATGGATATATTTGCCCCGCAAGCCCTCTTCATCCTTCTCGGCAGCAGCGCATTTCTGGTTGCCCTTGCTGCCTGCTTCAATCTTCTGCGCCGTTCTTCTGTCGGCGTGAAACCATGCCTCGCTTCGGGAGGAACCGAATGAATTCGCAGCAGCCGTATGACCTGGTCATTCGAGGGGGCCGCGTCGTTCTCCCTGACGCCACGAAGCAGATCGACGTCGGCATTCGAAACGGTGTGATCGCCGCCCTCGAACCGAACCTGCCGAAAGGCCTGCGCGAGGTCTCGGCAGAAGGCCGCTTGGTGCTGCCTGGCGGTGTGGACAGCCATTGCCACATGGACCAGCAGCCATGGGAAGGCAAATCAACAGCGGATGATTTCAATACTGGGACCCTGTCGGCGCTCTGCGGCGGTACGACGACCGTCGTGCCCTTCGCCATGCAGATGCGCGGTCAGTCGCTCAGAGAAATCGTCGAGGACTACCATGAACGCGCCCGCCCGAAAGCGCGTATCGACTATGGCTTCCACCTGATCGTCGGCGATCCCTCGGCCGAGGTGCTGCGCGACGAAATTCCTGGCCTGATCGCGGAAGGCTGCACCTCGATCAAGATCTACCTGAGCTATGACGGTCTAAAGCTCGATGATTATGAGGTGCTCAATGTCCTCGACCTCGCCCGCTCGCAGGGCGCAATGGTCATGGTCCACGCGGAAAACGATGCCTGTATTCGCTGGCTGACCGAAAAGTTCATCGCCGCTCGCAAGACTGAGCTTCGCTATCATGAGAAGGCGCATTCGGAAATCGGAGACCGTGAGGCAACCTTCCGGGCCATCAGCCTCTCCGAGCTGATCGAGACCCCGATCCTCGTCAGCCACGTGGCGGCGGCCGGCGCTGTCGAGGAAATCCGCCGCGCCAAGGCGCGCGGGCTGCCTATTTACGCCGAGACCTGCCCGCAATATCTCTTCCTCTCGGCCGAAGATATCGACACGCACGATCTGTCCGGCTCCAAATGCGTCTGCACGCCGCCTCCGCGCGACAAGTCCAACCAGCCTGCGATCTGGGCGGGCATTCTCGACGGTACCCTCGAGGTTTTCACCTCGGATCACTCGCCCTGCGACTATGCCGACAAGATCGCCGGCGGTCCGGGGACGCCCTTCCATCGAATCCCGAATGGCATCCCGGGCATCGAGACCCGCCTTGCCTTGCTGTTTTCGGCTGGCGTCAACGGCGGCCGGATCTCGCTGCAGAAATTCGCCGATCTGACCGCCGGTGCTCCGGCCCGGCTGTTCGGTCTCTACCCCCGCAAAGGCAGGATCGCCGTCGGCGCAGATGCCGATATCGCGATCTGGGACCCGGACCGCAGCGTGACGATCACCAATTCGCTGCTGCATCACGCGACTGACTACACGCCCTATGAAGGGCAGGTCGTGAAGGGCTGGCCGATCATGACAATCTCGCGCGGCGACGTCGTCTGGGACGACGGCAGGATTCTTGCCGAACCCGGCCGCGGTCAATTTATCGCGCGCCAGCGGCCGTTCCCGCCGCAACAGGGGCTTTCAAAGGTTCTCGCATCATGACTGCGCTCGCGTCACGCCTCGAAGGCAAGGTTGTTTTCCTAACCGGCGCGGCAAGCGGCATCGGTTCAGCGATCGCGCGCCGCTGTGTGGGGGAGGGAGCGTCTGTAATCTGCGCCGATCACTCTCTTGAAGGAGCCACGGCACTCGCCGAGGAATTGGGATCAGCGGCGATCGGCATTCGCTGCGATGTGACCGACAGCTGGTCGGTCCACACCGCGGTGGAGGCCGGGTTGGCACGTTTCGGTCGCCTCGATGGTCTTGTGCACAATGCGGCCGCGCCATCGTTCGATGGCACCGTCATCAATCTGCCTGAACAGCAGTGGCGGCTCGAGGTCGACGTCAGCATGACCGGCGCCTTTCTGGCCAGCAAGCACGTGCTTCCGGCAATGGTTGCCGCTGGCGGCGGTTCGGTTGTCTTCATCGCATCACAATTTGCGCATGTGGCGGTCGGAAAGGCCGTCGCTTATTGCGCCGCCAAAGCAGGTCTCGTGCATCTGGCGAAAGCCATGGCGGTTGATCACGCGGCCGATGGCATTCGCGTCAACAGTCTTTCTCCGGGCGCTGTCGCAACCCCGAGGCTGCTGCAGCGATGGCCCGATCTCGATACGGCCAATGCCAGTCTCGGGCCGGCGCATTTGCTGGGGCGCATCGCCCAGCCCGACGAAATCGCTGCCGCCGCTACCTTCCTTCTGTCGTCAGACGCCTCGTTCGTGACCGGCACCGATCTGCTGGCCGACGGCGGCTACGCGACACGCTGACATTTGTTGTTGAAATCTTTGATGGATTTTAGGATGACCCTTCTTGTCACCGGCGGCACCGGCTTTGTAATGAGCGTCCTTGCGCGGGCATGGCTTGACCGCGATCCCAAGGCGCGCGTCGTCATCTTGGACCGCGCCGGTCTGGATGCCATGGCGGAACGCTATTTCGCGCCGGTTCGTGACCGCCTCTCGGTAATTACAGGCGATATCTGCGATCCAAGCCAATGGGCAGACGCGCTCGACAGCCACGACATCCGATACGTCGTGCATGGTGCGACTATTACCCCGATCTCGCGGGGAACCGCGGCTGAAGCGAAGCGTCAGCCGGAGGCCGAGGATCCCGCTCGGATCGTCGACGTCAATCTCATGGGCACGGTGCACATCCTCGAATGGGCGCGTCGGCAGGCCGATCTGAAGCGCATCGTCTACGTGAGCTCCGGTGCGATCTACCGTCATCACGGTCCGGACTGGACGGGAGAGCCCCTGCCGGAAGACGGCTACGTCGCACCGCTGACGCTTTACGGGATTTCCAAATTTGCCGCCGAGATGGTGGTCAACCGTTATGCCGATCTGTTCGGCCTGTCGGCGGCATCGGTCAGGCTCGCCTCGGTCTACGGGCCAATGGACCGCGTGACGGGAAGCCGCAATTTCCGGCATGTGCCCAACCGGGTCGCGCATATGGCGCTTGCCGGCGAGACCATCCGGCCGAACAGCCTGGAGCCCGTCGGCGATTACCTGAGTTCGACCGATGTCGCCGAAGCGATCATTGCGCTCCTGTTTGCGGAGCGCCTTCGCTACCGCCACTACAATATCGGAAGCGGCGAAACGTCTACCATAGGTGATGTCATCGAATGGGCGAAGGAACGTGCGCCCGGCCTGAAAATTGAAGTCAGCCCGGCAGAGACCGCCAATATCATTCAGGACGTTTCGCTGAAGGACGGCATGTGGGGCGCCTACGACATCGCTCGAATCGAGCGGGATACGAGCTGGCGGCCGCGCAGCGCCAGGCAGTCCTTCCACGACTACATGGATTGGATCATCGAAAACGAACTTCAAAGCGAGGGAAAGTGATGACCGCTGTCACAAAAGATCAATTGCGCGATTTTGTGGGCTACGGCCCGAAGCCGCCGGTGATTACCTGGCCGGGTCGGGCCAAGCTCGCCATCAACCTCGTGCTGAATTACGAGGAAGGCTCGGAATATTCCTGGCTCGAAGACGGCCGGAACGACAATTGGGGCGAATACAATATCCCGAACAGCCCTCCGGTACGCGACCTCGGCACCGAGACGCATTTCGAATATGGCAGCCGCGCCGGCGTGTGGCGCCTGGCGCGGTTGTTTGATCGCTACGACATTCCGGTGACGATCTCAGCTTGCGCTGTTGCGCTCGAAAGAAATCCAACGGTCATCGAATGGATGAACGCACGCGGTCACGATCTTCTCGGCCATGGTCTTCGCTGGAGCGAATATTCGACGATGCCCCGCGAGGAGGAGGAGCGTCAGCTTCATGAAGCGATCGCACTTTACAAGAAGCTGACCGGCAAGCGGCCCCTTGGCTGGAACTGCCGCTCGTTTCCGAGCGTCAACACCCGCGATCTGATCGTGAAAGAAGGCGGCTTCCTCTACTATTCCGACCCATGCAATGACGACCTTCCCTACTTCCTCGATCACGATGGTACGAAGCTTCTCGTCGTGCCCTATTCGAAGATCCTGAACGACAGCCGCTATCTGATCGCACCCGGCTACAGCAATCCGCGCGACTTTGCCGAGGATTGCCGTTCGGCAATCGACTACATGATCGGTGAGGCCGACGAGACCGGCGGGCGCATGCTGACCATCGGCGTGCATGCCCGCTGGATGGGCCAGCCCAACCGCGCCTCCGGCCTCCGCGAGGTCATCGAGCACGTGAAGAAGACTCCGGGCGCGGCCTTCATGCGCCGCGAGGACATTGCCCGTCACTGGCTGGCAAACCACGAGGGCTTTTCTCGCCATGGCTGAAGGCACGCAAGCAGAGCCGGTAGAACGGTTGCACACTCAGATGCAAGGCATGAGCGGCGCTCAATATGTCGCCGGCGTGTTGAAGCAAGAGGGCGTCAAGCAGATCATCGGCTTTCCGGCAAGCGAGCTCTTCGATGCCTCCGCCGAGATGGATATTCCGCCGATCATAGCCCGCACGCAACGCGTCGCGATCAACATCGCGGAAGGATATGCGCGTGCGACGGCCGGAAAGGAGCTGGCCGTCGTGACCGTGCAATATGGTCCGGGTGCTGAGAGCTCCTTTGCCGGGATTGCCCAGGCGTTCAACGACGGTGTGCCGATGCTCTTCCTGCCGACGGGCTATCCGCGCGGCTCGGAGGCCGTGGCACCGAACTTCGAGTCCCGCCGCAACTTCACCCACATCACCAAATGGTGCGAAGCGGCAACCAGGGTGGACGACCTGCCGAAACTGATGCACGCGGCGATCTCTCGCGTCAGAAACGGCAAGCCGGCCCCTGTCCTGCTCGAACTGCCGGTCGATCTGCTTACCGAAACGCTTCACGCCTCACCGTCGCTTCACCAGCGGCCGCGCCGCAGCGTGCCACAGGCAGACAATGGTGAAATCGCGGAGCTGGTCGCGACACTTCTCACCGCCAGAAATCCTGTGGTCCTGGCGGGGCAGGGCGTCCTGTCCGCGTCCGCCACTCAAGAACTGGTCGAGTTTGCCGAACTGCTGAATATCCCGGTCATGACGACGCCGAACGGCAAGAGCGGCTTTCCGGAAGACCATGCGCTGGCGCTCGGAACGGCGGGCCGCGCGCGGCCGGCAACTGTCGATCGTTTCCTCGAAAGAGCCGACGTCGTGCTGGCGCTCGGCAGCAGTCTAACGCGCTCCTATTACATCCTGCCGATCCCGGACGATAAGGTCATCCTGCAGGTCACGCTCGACGATGCCGATCTCGGCAAGGACTACCCGATCGCGCAGGGCATCGTCGGCGATATCCGATCAGTCTTAAAGCAGATGATCGGCCACATAAGGGCCAATCGATTGCCGCTGCCCGAACGTCCGCAGATCGCAGGCGAAATCACGGCAGTGCGGGCTGCTTTCATGGCCAAATGGATGCCTCTGCTGACGGCCGATACGGCGCCGATCTCGCCCTATCGCGTAGTCTGGGAGATCATGCAGGCGGTCGATCCGAAGAGGTCGATCGTCACCCATGATGCTGGCAATCCGCGTGATCAGTTCTGCCCCTTCTATGTGGCAAGCGTCCCCGGCAGCTATATCGGCTGGGGTAAGACGACCCAGTTGGGTAGCGGCCTCGGTTTTGCTATCGGCGCGAAACTCGCCCGGCCGGAGGCGACGGTCGTGAACCTGATGGGCGAGTCGGCCTTCGGCATGGTCGGCATCGATTTCGAAACGGCGGTGCGCTGCAACCTGCCGGTCCTAACGATCTTGTTGCGCAACAACGTGCTCGGCGGTTACGCGAAAAGCATGCCCGTCGCAACGACCAAGTATGGCGCCAACCGTGTGACCGGGGGCTATGCGCCGATCGCCGAGGCGCTCGGCGGCTATGGCGAATGCGTGACGCAACCGGAGCATCTGCGCCCGGCATTGCGGCGCGCTCTGCAGAAGGTCGAGACCGGCCAAGCCGCGCTCATCGAGGTGGTCACCCACGAAGAACCGCGTCTTGCGGGTCTCTGGTAGGCAGCGGGAGGGCACATGTTCGATACAGTTATTACCGGCGGCATCGTCGTAAATGCTGATGGTGAGAGAAGGGCTGATATCGGGATCAACAACGGTTGCATTGCCGCTCTCTTTGCTCCGGGCGATAGCCCGATGGCGCGATCCTTCGTAGACGCAACCGGACGGCACCTGTTGCCGGGACTTGTCGACGCCCATGCGCATCTGCGGGAACCGGGTTTGACGCACAAGGAGGATTTCGAAAGTGGTACCCGTGCTGCCGCTCTTGGCGGCGTGACCACGATTCTCGATATGCCGACGGACGATCCCTGGACGGCAACCGCCGCTCAACTCGCCGAGAAGATGGAGATGGCTGAAGGCCGCCTGCATGTCGATGTCGGGTTTCAGGGCGTCATATCGAAATCTCTTGAGGGGCTGGATGAACTCCTCAAACTCGCGCCGGTGTCGCTCGAGCTGTTCACGGCCGACGTGCCGGCAGAGTTCATGTTCGACAGCCTCGACGCCGTAACGCAGACATTGCGCCGTCTCGCGACTTACAACACGACCATCGGCATCTCGCCGGGTGACCAATCAATCTTGCTTGGCAGCGCGTCGCGCGATCGTGCCGGAGATATCGGCACTTTTCTTTCGAGCCGGCCGCCTCTCGCCGAAGCCGGCGGCATTTCGCGCGCGGTGCTGGCTGCAGCCGAAACCGGCGTTCGCGTCCATGTCCGGCAGATCAATTCGCAGCTCGGGATCGAAACGTGGCGGCGGCTGCGGGACATGGCCGATGTGACCGTCGAAACAACACCACAGAATCTGTTCTTTACAGCGGCTGACTACGCCGTTGTCGGCGGCAATCTCAAAGGCTCGCCACCGCTGCGGGACGGTGAAGACGTCCAGGCGCTGCGTGCGGCGCTGTCGGAGGGTCTTATTGATGCCATGGCCACCGACCACGCGCCGCATAGCGCAAAGGAAAAGGCGGCTCATTACGCTGCGTTTGCCGATATCCCCGGCGGAATGCCAGGCCTGCAAACGCTTTTGCCGGTCATGCTCAAGCTGGTTGGCGAGCGGGTGATCAGCCTGTCCGCACTTGTGCGCATGTGTTCCTACGCTCCGGCGCGGCGCTTCGGACTGGGCAGGTCGAAGGGCTCTATCGCCGTTGGCTATGACGCGGACATTCTGCTCGTCGACCTCAGTGGTTCGACCGTCATAAGCAATGCCGAACAAGCCTCCCGCGCCGGTTACACGCCGTTCGACGGCTGGCGCATCCCCGGCAAGCTGACGGATGTCTTCCTGCGCGGCGAGCGCATCGTTAGCGACGGCGTGCTCGCATTGCCTAACCGCGGCCAAGTGGTCCGCAGTGCCTATTGAAGGAAAGACAATGACCATGCTTGCTGACAAGATAGCTATCGTGACCGGCGCGAGCTCGGGTCTTGGTCGGGCGATCGCCCTGCGTTATGCGCGAGAGGGCGCAACCGTCGTCATCGCCGACGTGACGGAGACGCCTATCGAAGGGGGAGAAACGACGCTTGAGAGCATACGCGCAGGTGGCGGCGAGGGAACTTTCATCAAGGCCGACATATCGAGCTGGAGCGACGTCGACGCACTGATCTCAGAAACCGTCGCGCGGTACGGCCGGCTGGACGTGATGGTCAACAATGCCGCGATCTATACGTCGACAAATCTTATCGACACCTCGCCGCAGCAGTGGGACCGCATCATTGCCGTCAATGTCACCGGCTTTTTCTACTGCTGCAAACGCGCTGCCCAACAGTTCCTGGCGCAGGAGCCGATCGGCGAAACCCGCGGCAGGATCATCAACATTTCCTCACAGCACGGCATGGTCGCCAGTCCCGGCGACTTTCCTTACGGGGTGAGCAAGGGCGCGATTGTTCAGATGACGCGCCAGATCGCCGTCGACCATGCCGCCGATCTGATCGTCTGCAATGCGATTGCACCGGGGAAAATCGTCACCGGCAAGCCCGGTGTCGCCAACGATCCCGGTGCGCTCGATTATTCGCGCCGGCGCACGCCCTGGCCGCGGCTCGGCGAGCCGAAGGACGTGGCGGGTGCGGCCGTTTTCCTCGCCAGCGACATGGCGAGCTACATCACCGGCGTCAACCTGATGGTCGACGGCGGATGGATGGCCGGCTGAGGCGATACGCCT